>JAHFCH010000140.1 GCA_023249635.1 Fibrobacterota bacterium | reverse complement strand
CTGGACCTGCTCGGCCAGCGCGCGCTGTCCTTGTCCAATCTGGAAATCTTCACCCTCGACGAAGCCGACCGCATGCTGGACATGGGTTTCGTCCATGACGTGAAGCGCATCTGCGCCATGTTGCCGAACAAGCGGCAGACCCTGCTGTTCTCGGCCACCATGCCGAACGAGATCCGTAAGCTGGCCGAAGGCCTGCTGCACAATCCGGTCAAGGTGGAAGTAACCCCGGTTTCCTCCACCGCGGAGAAGATCGATCAGAACGTGTACATGGTTTCCAAGGACGGCAAGGCTGGCCTGCTGCGCCATATCCTGGCGGACGAAACCGTAACCCGCGTGCTGGTCTTCACCCGCACCAAGCACGGCGCCGATCGCCTCAAGCGCAACCTGGAGCAGCACGGCATTCCCGCCGAAGCCATCCACGGCAACAAGTCCCAAGGCGCCCGCGTGCGCTCCCTGTCCAATTTCAAGGACGGCTCTTCGCGCGTGCTGGTCGCCACCGATCTGGCCGCCCGCGGCATCGACGTGGAAGAAATCTCCCACGTCGTCAATTACGATTTGCCCAACGAGCCCGAAAGCTATGTCCACCGCATCGGCCGTACGGCCCGCGCGGGGCATTCGGGAATCGCGTTTTCCTTCTGCACCCCTGATGATCGCGCCTTCCTGCACGATATCGAACGCCTGATACGGATGCGCATCAAGGTCTCGGCCTTGCCTGCGGTCAGCGAAATGCGGACTCCGGAACCACAGGAAATCATGGAAAAGCCCGTGGATCAAGGGCGCGGAGGCGGCCGCCACAGCGGACGCGGAGGCCGCAACGAAACGGCTCCTGCATCCGGCGAAGGCGGTCCATCCCGCAGGGATGGCGGGCGCAATCCCCGCGGAAGCCGCAGCGGACGCGGAAGCAACCCCGGTGAAGGCCGCGGTCGCGACAGCGGTCACCGCCGCGCGTCTACCGGGCACAACCCGGCGGGAAATGGCGGTGAGAAACGCCGCGAAGGCGATCGCAACGCCCAGCCCGCGCAAATCCACCACGACGGTCCGCGCCCCGGCGCCCCCGGCAACGAAGCCAAGCCGCGCGATACGCGTCCGGCCCACCTGCGTAACGGGCACAGCAACCAGGGCGATACCCACGGCAATTCCTCCGGGAATCGCAAGCGCAAGGGCGGCGGCCGCACTTTCGTGCGCGAATACTACAGCAACCGCTAAGTCTCGGGTTCGGAAGGGTCGCGCGCGCATGCCTCGCCGCGGCCCGGCCCCGTACCGGGACTCTCTCGCCTGCGATGTAAGGTCATTGTAATTACACGGATGGTAATGACAATGACCTTACGGACGGGAGAGGCATCTTCCTCCCCGCGAACCGCTTCCCAGGCGGATATCCGCAAGCCCAAATAGCCACGAAAAATTAAGCCCCGGAGCCAGACGGCACCGGGGCTTTTCATTTACCGGAAAGCGCCCGTTTTACGGGCGCCCTCCTATCGCCGCGGATGAACCCCCGGCGCGATCAGATGTAGCGCTTACGGTACTGCAGCGGCGTGTAACCCATGTTCTTCTTGAAATGGGTCGCGAAGGCGCTTTGATCCGTGAAGCCCAGTTCCGAAGCGATATCCGAAATCGACAAGCGCCGATCGCGCAGAAGATCGCAGGCCATGTGCACGCGCATCTTGATGATGTATTGATGCGGCGTGGTATTGAAGGCGGCCTTGAAGCGGCGCTCGAATTGGCGCAAGGACAAATCGGTGAGATCAGCCAAGCGCTGCACGGGTACGTTTTCGCGGAAGCGGCTCTTGAGGTAATCCACCGCCGGTCCGATACCCGCGAGGCCTTCGCCGCGGGGATCCGGTCCCTTGTATTCCTGGATGGTCCCCATGATGCCGATGACATGACCCGACTTGGAGAGTACCGGGAGTTTATGCGTGAGGTACCATTCGGGAATGCCCTGGAAATTCAGGAACAGTTCCACGATGTTGAGCATCGGATTTCCCGTTTCCAGGATCTTCAAATCGTCGGCGCGGTACTTCTCGGCCAGGCGGCGCGGGAGCAACTCATAATCGGTGCGGCCGATGAAGTCGGATTCGTTGTTATAGCCGTACAAACGGACCAATCCCTCGTTGGCGAAGAGAATCTCTCCATTACGGTTTTTCACAAAAAAGAGTACGCCAGGGAGGTAATCGAACAGCTTGTTGAAATGCTGATCGAAGCTCATCTGGGAGAGAAAATGCACCTTTTTTTCGTTTGGTTCCGGCTTTTTCACGATCATGAGAAGTCCCCCGTTATGACCTAATTCTAATGCCAAGTCGCTTTTAATATAATGTCGGTTTTCGTATTTTAGGGGCCATAATTCGCCAAGATTTTCCGGTTTTCGGGCCTTACCTTTCCAAACACAAAGAATCAGGATTTTTCAGCGAGAGGGACCCCCCATAATGTCCAGAAAATTGAATGTCGCGATCGTAGGCCTAGAGTTCGGTAAGGAATTCATCCCGATCTACCAGCGCTACCCGCATACCAACATGTACGCCATCTGCCAGCGCAACAAGGAAAAGCTGAACGCGGTCGGCGACGAGTTCAAGATTGATGTGCGTTATGAGGACTACGCCGCGCTGCTCAAGGATCCCAACATCGACATCGTGCATATCAATACGCCGCTGCAGATCCACGCCGACCAAGTGGTCGCCGGGCTTGAGGCCGGCAAGCACGTCGCCTGCACCATCCCCATGGCCACCTCGGTCGAGGATTGCAAGCGCATCGTCGACGCGACCGAAAAAAGCGGCATGACCTACATGATGATGGAAACCGTCGTGTACGCCCGCGAATACCTCCACATCAAGGATTTGTACGAGAAGGGCGAGTTGGGCAAGATCCAGTTCATCCGCGCTTCGCACCAACAGGAAATGTGGGGATGGCCGGATTACTGGCACGGGATGCCCCCCATGCACAACGCCACCCACGCCATCTCCCCCTGCCTTTCCATCGGCGGCTGGGAAGCGGAATACGTATCCTGCTTCGGCTCCGGCCGCGTGCAGGAGTTCATGGTGCCCAAATACGGATGCCCGTTCGCCATCGAATCCACGCATATCAAGTTCAAGGACAGCGACGTGGTGGCCGAGGTGACCCGCTCCCTGTTCAACACCGCGCGCCAGTACCGCGAGCATTTCGACGTGTACGGTTCCAAGAAGACCTTCGAGTGGACCTTGGTCGAACACGAAGATCACCTGCTCCACACGGGCGAGAAGCCCGAGCGGATCAAGATCCCCGACTTCGCCTCGCGCCTGCCCAAGGAAATCGCCATGTTCACCACCGGCGGCGTGTACGACATCGGCGGCAACGAGCATCGCTCCTTCACCCAGGGCGGCGGCCACGGCGGCTCGCATCCCCATCTGGTGCACGAATTCATCTCGGCCATCCGCGAAGGCCGAGACCCCTACCCTAATGCCCGTACCGCGGCCAACATCACCTGCTCCGGCATCCTCTCGCATCAGAGCGCGATGGAAGGCGGCAAGCGCATGAACCTGCCGGAATGGACCTTCAACAAGGGCAAACCCATGATGAGCCGGGTCGCCGCGGCCGCAGCCAAGGATGCCTCGGCCGCCAAAGTTGTGGAATTCGCGAAATAGGGGCCGGATAACGGCCGGTATGATTTTGGCCCGGACGGGAAACCGCACCGGGCCTTTCATTTTAAAGCCTACATTTGCCTCAGGAGGGTGTGGGCCAAGGGGGAGTTTTCATGAACGCCGAGATCAAGATCCCGCGCGCCGTCAAGAACGGCCGCATCAAGCCCGCCCTTACCCGCTGGGTCCTGCATGACCTGGGCCAGAAATGGTCCGTCGAGAAAATCTGCCAGACCGCGGTCGCCCTGGGCGTTCCCGCCATAGAAGTCGTTCCGCTCGAAGATCTTCCCCTGCTCAAGAAGCATGGCCTGGTCTCGGCGCTGACCATGTCGCACATGTTCGTGCGCGGCATGAACAATCCGCTGCATTGGGATGAATGCCTGAACAAGCTGGGCAAGGCCATCGACGCCAACCACGAATTCGGATTCCGTAACGTCGTGACCTTCACCGGTTTCGCCGATACCACGGTACCCGAATCCGGCGCGCGTCCCGGCAGCCTGGTATCCCGCGAACAGGGCATCAAGAACTGCGTGGACGGCTACAAGAAAATCGTCGGCCATGCCGAGAAAAAAGGCGTGGTCATCTGCCTGGAGCCGCTCAACAGCCGCGACGGCGCGGACATGAAAGGCCACCCCGGCTACCAAGGCGATCACCTCGACTTCTGCCTCGAAGTCATCGACAAGGTGGGCTCCCCCGCCCTGCAATTGCTATTCGATATCTACCACGTTCAGATCATGGACGGTGATCTCATCCGCCGCATCCCCGGGCTCAAAGGCAAGATCGGCCACGTGCAGGTGGCAGGCAATCCCGGCCGCGGAGAGCTGGATATGAACCAGGAAATCAACTACCCGCCGGTGATGCGGGCCCTGCTGGATATCGGCTACGATGGCTACGTGGGCCTGGAATTCATCCCTACCCGGGACCCTTTGCAGGGCTTGATTGAGGCGATTACGCTTCTGGATGTATGAGCCCGTTGGCCGTATGATCCGCCCCGTTGTATAATACTGGGACGCCGGGCCTGGGGTGGTCCGGCATATCCAGGGGTCCGCTATGGGCCTTGCGCGCAAAAACCGCAAGTCTGATTTTCCCGCATTAAGCCTGTCCGCGGCGCTTTCCACCGTCATCGTTTCACTGCTCTCCGCGCCCTGGCCCGCCGCCGCGCTGAAAATCCCCCTGGCGCCGTCCGGCCCCTGCCCGGAACTGACCCGCGCCGCCATGCCTTCGCCGCCGCGCTTCCAGGATAACCCCGCCGACATCACCATCAAGAAATTCCCGAACACGATGCAAGTGGATTTGCCTCCCGAGCAATCCATCAATTGCGCCCAGGTTCCGGCGGAATTCAAAGTGGAGACCTGGGCCTCGGAAAAGGACGTGGGTAACATCAAGGCGCTGCAAAGCTTCACCTTCGATGAGCGCGGGCGCGTCTGGGCGGTGGAGACCTTCGACTACCCCAACATCGTGACCGATCCTTTCGCGGGCCACGATCGCATAGTGATCCTGGAGGATACCGACGGCGACCGGGTGATGGACAAGCATACCGTATTCGTATCCGGTCTCAATATCCCCCAGGGGATCGAAATCGTGCCCCAGGGCGTCGTGGTCGCGATGGCGCCTCATCTGGTTCTCTTCGTCGACAAGAACGGCGACGACAAGGCTGACGTGGCCACGGGACAAATCCTGTATACGGGATTCAGCAAGAACGATCCCGGGGATACCCATGGCGGCATCACCCATCTCAAATACGGTCTGGATGGTTGGCTTTACGGCGTCGACGGCTATAACGGCGGCAAGATCAAAGGCGTGGGCTTCCTGCAATGCCTGTGGCGCGCGAAACTGGACGGGAGCAAATTCGAAGTCCTCGGCCGCTTGGGGAACAATTCCGCCGGCATCGGCATCAGCGAAGAGGGCGAGGTGTTCGGCTCCTCCGCGAACAACGATCATTCCTTCCATGTCGCCATTCCCGGCCCGGATCCCCTCAAAGCCATCTCCGCCTACGGCCAATCCTACAAACCGGTCACCAAGGATATTTGCCAAGGGGATTGGTTCGGCAATTTCACCGCGGCGTCCAACCATGAAATCTACACCGCGCGCCTCTTCCCCAAAGCCTGGTGGAACCGCACGGCCCTGGTGTGCGAAGGCACGGGACATCTGGTCAACGTGGATTATCTCAAACGCAAAGGCAGCTCCTGGGAAGCCACGCGGGTCGACGCCGTGCCCAACCTCTTCGCCAGCACCGACGCCTGGACAGCGCCCGTGCAGGCCAAGGTAGGCCCGGATGGCGCCGTATGGATTCTCGATTGGCACAACTACCTGTTCCTGCACAACGGCGAGAACCCGGAAGGCTTGGGCCATGCCTACATCAGCGATCTGCGGACCAAGACGGCTTGCCGCATCCTACGCGTGGCGCCCAAGGACGGAAAGCTGGATGCGCTGCCCGACCTGGCGGCGGCGACCACGGCCCAATTGGTGGCGACCTTCGGCAACGGCAACATGTTCTGGCGTTCGTCCGCGCAGAAAATGCTCCTGCGTAAAACCTACACCACCCAGGAGAAGACGGCGCTGGAGTCGCTGCTGCTCCAGGCCTTGAAGAACCGCGCCAAGGACGAGGTCGACAATGACCCGTATTTCGATCATGCCCTGTGGACCGCCGAGGGCATGGGATTCTTCGCCGCCAATCCCGCTAAATGGGACTCGGTACTCAAGGCCGGATTGCTCCATCCCGCCGCGGGAGCTCGCATCAACGTGCTCAAGGCCATGCCCCAGACGGCAGCTTCGGCGGCGGCCATCAAGGCGCAAGGAACCGTCAACGATCCGGACGCCCACGTACGCGTCCAAGCCATGCTGGCCTTGGGCGAGAATCCCAACAAGGAAACCGGCATCGCCGTGTTCGTGGATTACCATAACCTGGACCCGGAATCCAAGACCGCCTTCACCCGTTCGGGCGCGACGGAATCGGCCAGCCTGCCCGCGCAGAAATCCTTCGATCCGGTATCGACGCGGATCCCGGGAATCACCCGCGCGCCGGAGCGCGGCCTACGCTTCGGTATCGCTCCGGACGGAACCTGGGAACCCCTGCCCGACGGCAGGTTGGCCGCCGGCTCTATGGCTTATCTGGACCTGCAGGGAAGGTTGATGGGCGAGCAGGCCTATGACGGAATTGCCTGGGCCCCCAAGCCCGCTTTGGCCCGCAGCGCCCGCATTTACGCATACCGCGCGGCAGGCCGCATCCTGCACCGGGGACGCTTGCCCGAACCTGGCCCGCTTCCATAGGAAGCGTGTTCCCGAGTCCCTACTTTTCGAACGGGTAGATGATGCCCCCATGGGGGCGCATGGGAACCTTACCGCGGAATCCCGCCCGCAACAATTCGTTCTCCAGGAATTGCATAAAGAAACCATGGCTCACGATAAGGATGTTCCGTTCCCGGAATTCCGAACTCAGGCGCGCGACGAAGGCGGAAATACGTTCCTGGGTCTGCCGGCGGTTTTCCTTCTGCGCTCCATGATTGAGGTACCAACCCATGCGGCTGGTCGCCTGCCATACCACGAGGGGCAGGGTAAGGGCCCTGGGCATGAAGCTGGTGAAAGGCACCTCGCGCAGCAATGGCGTAGGCTCGATGGTGCCCTTGTAGATGGTCTTGGCAGTGAATTGCGCCCGCGGCAGATCGCTGCACAGGCAATGGTGCCAATCCTCCCCCGCGGCAGGGACCTGCCGGGGGGAGACATCGGTGGTGTCGTACCACTCGGCCCAGCTATCGAAGCCTGTGCCGTCCACCCATTGGAAGCGGTGATGGGGAATCTGGAAATGGCGCACTAAGCCAAGCCGCATATCCCCAAGTATAGAATTTCCCTACGCTGCTCCAGGCTTCCCTTACTCCAGGATCAAGCTGTAGGCCGAACCGCGGAGCAGTTTGCTCCCCGCCCCGCCCGCCTTGAGATTGCGCGCGATGAAATGCGCACCCATGGCGACGGGAACCCCGGAGACGCCGGAGCGCGCGTTGAGCAGGCGCAAGCCTTCCACGAACAGATTGCAATCCACGATGGCGCTGCCCGCCACCGGCGCATTGCTGCTGAAGTTCAGGGTCTGATGATAGCTGCCCGATTCCAATCCCGCCGCATCGAAGGTGGCTTGCAAAGTCACCGATCCGCCGGGGTGGACCACGCCCTGCGTCGCGCTTACGCGCAGCCAGGGAGGAGTCGAGGCGATGCGGATGGCCATGCCGTCATGGATGAAGTCGGCATTATACGCGACGCCCAGGCCCACGCTACCGGAGCCGTCCTGGACGCCTACGGTGGCCGAGTTCTTGATCCCTACCATGGAATTGTAGTAGTACAAGATCGACCCATTGCGATTGAGTACGATCTGGAAGGTATAGCTCCCGCCATCGGAGAAATGGCTGATACCGTTCCACTGGAACACCGCGCGGTCCGGAAAGGATTGGTAGTACACGTCGCCGTTGATTTGCGGACTCACGTCGTCCCAGAATCCCGCCACCATGCGCGTAGGCGCCGAGTTGCTGGGCAAGGGATAGTTGTAATACGCCGCGCTTCCGAAGCCGAAGGACAGGAATCCGTGAGTCGCCACGAAGGCGGTATCATGGGTCTCCCCGTAGAAGCTGAAGGGGAAATCCAGGACCACGGGTTCGTAGCAATCCAGGCAATCGGAAATGCCGTTCAGGCGGGTGCCGGTGACGCTGATGTCGTTCCAGGCAAAGGCCGGCCCGCCCGGTTGGTCCGAGTCGACCCACGAATAGCCGAACGTATCGGGACCGCCCTGGCTTTCAACCACCGGGTCGCCCTTGCGGGTATCGCCCTGGCTGCGATCCTGGAACACGTAATGTTCCGGCCCGTAGCGTTTGGCCGCCACCGCCGACGCCGACGCGGCCCCGGCGATGCTGAAGTTGAGATCGGCGCCGCCGGAGTTGCTCACCGTTACGGTACGCTGGGTCTGGGCTCCCTTGCCCAGATGCACGTCGATCTGGGCCGGGGTCACCGAAAGCGAGGGAGGCGTCACCGCGTTGCCGGAGAGCGTCACAGAGAGGACCGGGTGATCCTGGGCGTTGCTTGTAACCGTGGCCGTACCAGAAGCTGCACCGGTAATCGCCGGCGCATAACGCAGCAATACCTTCAAATTACCGAAGGCCGGCACCGAGAGCGGTGCCGAAACATTGGCGCTGAATCCGTTGCCGGTTACCTGCAAACCCGAAACCGCCACGGCCTCGTTGCATGCATTGGAGAGGGTGATTTCCCGGACCGACTGCTGGCCAACCCATAGGGTACCGAACGCGATGGAGTCAGGGGCAACTGAGAGTTTACGGCAAGGCGAGATATCCGCCACGATGGTAAGCGGAAGGATGGCATGGGCGGGATCGTTGGTCGCCACCTCGACCCGTCCCACGTGGCGTCCGGCGGTAAGACCGGAGGCGTCCACGGTGGCGGTCAGGACCTGATGGGCGCCGGGATCGATGCTCGCCGGTCCCCGTGGGCTGACGGTCAACCAGGGCAGGCCCGCAAGAGTGAGGGCATTGTTCACGTTGAGGCGGCCGCCACTCACGGCGCGACCCGCGAGGGCCGGAATCGGATCCGCAGCCGCCATCAAGGTGGCCTTGACCTGGGCGCCTGTCAGCTGGTAGTTGTAACCCCAGAGAAGCGCCGCAGCGCCCGAGACATGCGGGGTGGCCATGGAGGTTCCCGAGAGCAGTTGGTAGTTATTGCCCGGGGCGCAGCTGTAGACGTCGACGCCGGGAGCGCCCAAATCCACGGTGGTCAGACCGTAATTCGAGAATCCCGCCAACTGATCATTGCGATCGGTGGCCGCGACGCTTACGATGCTGGGGCTATCGTAACCCGCCGGGTACTGGGGCGAAAGATCCGTATCCAACCCGGAATTACCGGCCGCGGCGATGAACAGGTAGCCGGCGGAGCCGCCCGCCTCGATCACGTCCTTGAGGGCCTGGGAGAAGCCTCCCCCGCCCCAGCTGTTGCTGGTAATGGGGATGTGCATGGCGTTGGCGTAGGCGACCGCGTTGATGGCGCCTTCGGTGCTACCGCTGCCGCCGGCGTCCAGGAACTTGAGCGCGACCAGTTTGGCGCGCCAGACCACTCCCGCCACCCCGATACCGTTGTTGCCCGCGCCTGCGATGGTGCCCGCGCAATGGGTCCCGTGGTAGTGGTCATCCATGGGATCACTGTCGTTGTTCGCGAAATCGTAGCCATGGATATCGTCGATGAAGCCGTTGCCATCGTCATCCAGACCGTTGCCGGCGACTTCCCCGGGATTGGTCCAGATGTTCACGGCCAGATCCTGGTGGAGGTAGTCGATACCGGTATCGATGATACCGATCATCAGGTTGGGATTTCCGTGGGTGCGATCCCAGGCCTCCGGCGCGTCGATGTCCGCATCGACCGTGCCCCCGGCTTGGCCCGAATTATGCATCCCATACAATTCCCCGAAGGAGGCGTCGTTGGGGATTTCCACGGCCTGTACCAGGTAATTCGGCTCGGCATAGGCGACGTTTGGGTCCCCCTTAATCCTGTTGATCACGTTAACCACGCCTTCGCGGCTCTTGTCGGCCAAGCTGAGCAATACCAGGTTGCGTGCCGTGAAGGCGCGCGCCTTGGTCTTGGTATCCTTGGCAAAAGCCAAATCCTTTCGGGCCGATACGCTGACCGCGGCCGCGAGGCCGTTATCCGCGAAATCGATCTTGCCGGCCTTGAAGGCCACGATTACCTGTCCCGGCGCATAGGCATGCTTATAGTTCTCGGCGCTGTAGATACGCGCCACGTCGGGAGCTGCGGCGCGGAAGGGCGCTGCGGAGGCGGGAATTTCCAGCACATTGCCCACGGAATAGGTAAGCGCATCCCCGCCGATATTGGAAAGGACGCTGGTCCTGTCCGCGGGCGCGTCAGTCGGTCCCATGGCATAGAAGAGGGAGTCGGGAGCCAGGGTCCCCAAGGGGGGATTGGTAGCCGTTCCGGAAAGGTTCACGGACCAGTTCGCCGAATCTTCCGCATTACTGGTCACCGAGAGCGTTCCGTTCGCCGGTCCCAACACGGTCGGGTGGAAGGTTACCGTGACGGATACCTGGCTGAAGGGAAGCACGGTGATAGGGGCCGTCGGGCCGACCGTGAACGTCCCGGCGCTAGAAGCCAAGCCATTCACGACGGTCGCCTCGCTGCCGTCATTGCGCAGGATCAAGGTACGGTTGGCATTCTGACCCACCCAGACGTTTCCGAACTGGAGCGCGGCGGGGCTCACCGCCAGGCGGCGGAAGCCGTCCACCACCAGGGTGCAGGGCACCGCCAGGGGATTGGGATCAAGCAGCGCGTTGTGGGTTATAGAAAGCGATTTGGAGTAAGTGTTGGCGGCCAACCCGGCCGCGTCGAAAGTGAGATCAACCTGCTGGCTTCCGCCCGGAGGCACGCTGCCGGCGACGCGGTTCGTCCGCAGCCACGGAGGCGTTTTGGAAAGGTGCACGGCAAGATTGTCCTTGATGTAATCGGCATCGAATGCGACCCCGAGGCCGACGGTACCGGTTTCGTTCTGGATGCCGACGGTCGCCGAATTCAGCAGTCCGGTGACGGTCTTGTAGAAGAAATCGATACCGCCATCGGGGTACAACACGGCCTGGTAGGTATAGGTTCCGCCTCCGCCGTAATGGGAAACATCCTGCCATTGCACGATGGCCTTGTCCGCGAACGCCTGGAAATAGATATCGCCGGTAATGCCCGTATTCATATCGTCGAAGAAGGGAGCCACCATATTCAGCGGGGCGGCGGGATCGGGCAACGGGGTATTGAAATAGGTGAAGTAACCCGTGCCGAAGGTGAGATAGCCGTTGGATCCCACGTATGCCGTGGTCCAATCATTCCCGTAGAAGGGGAATGCGAAACCGAGGGAAACCGGATCATTGCAATCGTCGCATTCCGAAGCCGTGGGAAGCCGGGTGCCGGTGGAACTGATATCCAGCCAAGTGAAGACCGGGCCGCCGGGTTCATCCGAATCGATCCACTTGTATCCCGCCGAATCCGGGCCGCCGGCTCCGTTGATTACCGGAGCGCCGACGCGGGAATCCTTGG
The DNA here is from genome assembly GCA_023249635.1 of Fibrobacterota bacterium. Taxonomy (GTDB): domain Bacteria; phylum Fibrobacterota; class Fibrobacteria; order UBA11236; family UBA11236; genus Chersky-265. The sequence goes on along the minus strand of JAHFCH010000140.1, from coordinate 6,096 downwards.
CCCCTTTGGGCTGGACCTGGTAATAGGATGCCGGGTACTTGGGGGCGATGGCCGCCGTGAAGGTGGAGAGCGGGGCGCCGGAGATGGCGTATTCCAGGGTGCCGGCGCTGGGGTTGGAAATGGTCATGGTCCGATGCGCGATACCGCCGGTGGAGGCATCCACCTTGAAGCTGGGCGGGGTTACCGTGATGCGGGGCGGGATGATGCCGTTTCCGCTGAGAGGCAGGCTCACGGAAGGATCGCTCGGATCATTGGATAGGAGGGTAAGCGTCCCGGTATAGGCCGCCACCGCGGAAGGATGGAAGGTGATGACGTATACCGAAGAATCCTTGGCCGCGACTGTAAAGGCCGCGGTCGGACCGTTGAAGCCGGCGCCGGTCACGGAGGCCGAAGTCACCGTCAACGGGCTCGCGCCGCGATTGTACACCTTGAGGGAATAGGTCTTGTCGGTATTGATCGGCACGTTCCCGAAATCGGCTTGCGCCACGCCCAGTTGGATGGCCGCGTCCGGATCGAAGTAGAGGCCAATGGCCTGGTAGGCCAGTTGGGCGGCATGCGCCTGGACCGAACCCGCGCCGTAAGCGGCGCCGGCGCCCGCGAAGGCGGCTTCGGCGGCATCGATGTACTGAGAGGAAGGGACCATGCGCAACAAGGCTTCATAGAAGATGCGGGCGGCCACGGACTGGCCCTGGCCCGGCACGGTCACACCATGGAAGGTACCGCCATGGATGAGGAGGTAGCCGCATTTGTTGTTGATGCCGGAGTTGTTATGCACGTCTCCGCCGGGGATGTAGTTGGAATAATGATCCGGATCGCCGTATAGGGGCGGGTCTTCCATGGACCGGATGATGCCGATGCTGGAACCCTCCCCCATGGTGAAATTGCTGTCCGAGATGGCGCCGAAGATATCCGACATCGACTCGTTGAGCGCGCCCGATTCCCCATCATAGATGAGGCCCGCGGTGAACTCGGTCGTTGCATGCGTCCATTCATGCACCACGATGTCCCGCGTCGTCATACCGTCGCAGAAATTGGTGGTGGAACCGTCCCACCACGCGTTGGGGCAGCCGCTGGGGGTATGTACGTTCATCACGAACTGGGAGCCGGCGTTATCGTAAGAATCGCGGCCCATGGAGGCGAAGATGTCGTACTGGAACTTGGTATTGTCGTAACCGTGATCGGCGTCGGCATCGCCAGAAGGCGCTCCGCCTTCTTGCCGCAGCACGACTCCGCTGCTCGCATGCTGGATGCGGCGGTTGAGCGCCTCGCGGACGCGGTTCTCGGAATACCGGATGGATCCATCGCGGGCGTCCACCAGCAATAGTGGCTGATTCATGGCATCCTTGCGGTTCGCCACCTTCACCTTCCAGCATATGAACAGGCCATCGGTTTCGCCGTCCTTGATCAGGGCGGGGTTGAACCAGACCGGTTCGGCGGAAAGGATTTCGAAACCGTCGTGGCCCAAAAAGGCCCGCACCGGCTTCGACAGATCGGATTTACCAAGTCGCGCAGCCGCGGGGCTGGCGGGAAGGGCGCGCAATCCGGAGAAGACTTCGCGCAATTCCTCCTTGTCGACCACGACGGATGCTTCCGCCGCGAAAACCGGAATCCCCTGATAATACTGGGCGAAGCGCAAGGCCTCTCCCGTACGACCGGCGGGCTTGCGATAGCGTAGGCGCATTTCGCTTTTACCCACATTGGTCCCGAATAGGCTGGGATGGGTGGCCAGGAAGGCGGCAGCCAACGACGACCTGTCCGTCGATGCGGGCAGGGGTTGCCGGAATTGCATGGAACGGAGGCTTCCCTTGCGGAAGCGCGCGCCGATGCGGGATCCCTTATCCGAACCCAGCAGATCGCCGAGTTCCGAGTTCTGACCCGCGGTCACCGGCACGCCGGCGTCCCGGACGATGGCGGCGGTCCGCGAAAAGCGTTGAATGGTCTCGTTCACCCTCTTAAGGGGCGACGGGGCGGCCGAGGCTCCGGTGGCCAATATGGCCGCCAGCCCCGTCGCGATGGCCGTAGCGGCCCTGCGCATGGTACCCTGCGGGTTACGCATTGCTGAATCTCCTATCGTGATTGCGGTTTCTCTCTCATTTCATCAACGACGTAGGGATATTTTCAGGGCGAGATTTTCACCCAAACCGTATTGGTCTTGAACCAGGTGGCGCTGTTGGCGTTATCGATGTAGAACGCCCCCAGGTTACCCGTTACCAGACCCACGTTGGGATCGCCGTTACCGCGCTTGGCGGCGCCGGGCGCGATGGCGTAGGGCGAAGCCGTCAGGGGTGTCCGGGGGGACAGCACGTCCTGGGCGGCGGAGGAACCGATGAGGATTTCGGCGTACAGCGAAGGATTGTTGGCGATCACCGAGGCGAGGTTGCCGGTGGTGGTGCCCTGACCCAACCGCACCGCGAAGAAACCGTCGGCGACGGGAACGGACTTGCCGTTGGCGGCGAAGAAGGTTTCCGCATACACGGATACGCCCCCGGTCAGGCCGGTAAATAGGCGCACTTCCATATCGGTGGCAACGGGCGCTCCCGGGGCCGGGCCCACGGGATTGCCGGAGACGTCGAAGAGCTCGCCGGTCACGGTCATCCAATCCTTGGTGAAGGAGGTCCCGACCGGGACCACGGTCACAACCGCGGTATTGGAAACCACCGATCCCGCGGGGTTCGACACGGTAACCGCGTAGTTACCTGCTTGGGCCAGGGTGATGTTGGTAAGCGTCAGGGTGGCGGCGGTACCGACCACGGTGGAATCCTTGCGCCATTGGTAAGCGAGGGGCGCCGAACCGGTGGCGACCACGGATAGGGAGACGGTGGTGCCCGCGACCGCGGTAACGGAAACCGGCTGGGTAGTGATTGTCGGAGCCAGCAGCGGAGCGGTAACGGTCAGGCGGCCGATATTGGACAGGACGCTACCGGCGGGATTGCTCACCTGGCAGGTGAAGGCCGCGCCGCTATCCGCAGCGGTGGTCGGCGGGGTCGTGTACGAAGTCCCGGTCGCGCCCGGGATGTTCACGGAATTCTTGCGCCATTGGAAGGAAAGCGGAATGGATCCGCCCGCAAGGATGGAGAAGGTGGCGGTCGCACCCACGGGGACCGAGACATTGGCCGGCTGGGTGATGATGACCGGGGCCGCAATGAGGATGATGCGGGCGTTGGAGGAAACCACCGTGCCGAAAGCGTTGGTGACGACGCAGGCGAAGACCGCGGCGGAATCGCCGGCCGTGGTCGGGGGCGTGGTGTAGGTGGAGGCCGTAGCTCCGCCGATGTTAACGCCGTTCTTACGCCACTGATAGGTCAAAGGGGCCGGGGTGGCGGTGATGCTGAAGCTCGCGGGTTGGCCGACGGCTACGGTGTCATTTACGGGCTGGGAGATAATCAGCGGGGGCGCTCCGACGGTGAGAATCGCGCCGCCGCTGGTAACGCTACCGATGGCATTGCTTACGACCACGGAAAAAAGGGCGCCGTTATCGGCGGCGGTGACCGGAGGCGTGGTATACGAGGCGCTGTTGCCGGGGAGATTCACGCCGTTCTTGCGCCATTGGTAGCTGAGCGGGGCGGCTCCAGAGGCGGTCACGGTAAAGGTCGCGGTCGCCCCTACGGCCACGGTTACCGGAGCGGGAGGCGTGATGATGATCGGGGCGCGGAGAACCGAAAGGATGGCGCCGGAGCTGATGGTGGTGCCGTTGGCACCGGTGACGGCGACGGTGAATACCGCGCCGCTATCGGCCGCGACGGTCGCCGGGGTGGTGTAGCTGAGGCTGGTGGCTCCGGCGATGTTCGCGCCGTTCTTCCTCCACTGGGCTGTGATGGCGCCCGAACCCTGCGCCACAACGGCGAAGGTGGCGGTCTGGCCCAGGTTCACGGTCGCGTTGGAAGGCTGGGTCTTGATCCAGGGGTCGTTCACGCCCGCGGCCCACAGGATGGCGGCGCGGAACAGGGAAGATCCCTGCGCGGTCCACTTGCTGGGACCGGCATCGCCGAGGAAGAAGCCGACGCGGCGGGCGGGGGCGTTCAAGCCCACCATGACATTGCCGGCATCATAGCCGAAAATCACGGCATGGGTGGCATCGCCCACCTGGTTGGCGATGTGCGCGGCGGTCGTCGGCACGATGCCCCAAGAGATGGGATCCGCGGAAGTGAATACCGATTGGGTGCCGGTTAATCCGGCCGCCAGGCGGTGTCCAGCGGTAGTGATTTGCAATTGCGTTTGGGCCAGGGTCGTGCCGAATTGGCCCGCCGCGGTACCCGTCATCGCCATGTCATCGAACACGGCGCTTTCCCAGCTCACGACCGGCGTAGCCACGGTGCGGAACTTGGTGTTCACGTCGGCGGAGGTGATGGAGGAGGAGATGATCACGACGGCTTTTCCGGCGGCATCCCCGGTAGTCACGCTGGCGGCGGCGCGCGCATCCACGATAAATCCGAGACCCGAAAGCGCCAAGGCGGCAATGGAATCCCCTCCTGTTGGCGGAACGCTTCCCGTCACGAACAAGGCCGTCTGGGCCTTGGCCCATTGTGGCGCGAAGAGCGCGCACAGCAACAAGGCGAGTTTCAGGGTGGATTTTCCGGCTAGGGAAAAACGGGATACATAGGACATGGGGGGATCTCCTATTCAAAAAAGCGCAAGACGGATAAAACTCGTCCTGGATAGGACGATCCGACTTGAGCGGTTTTCCAGCACCGGTCAACTTCTGTAGTTGCTTGCCGGTATTTTAATTGAGCGCGAAAACAAAGGTATCAATGTTTTGACGTAAGGCAAGAGCTTTTTGTGCTTTTTTTATCAACGGGGATTTCTTCGCGCCCAGATCTTTGAAAAAGCATCGGCGACGTCCGGATATTTACACCATAAAGCATGGTGCATCTCCGGGACAAACTGGATTTATTCCGGAAACGGATTAACGAGAAACGGGGGAGAGAACGATTTCTCCGTTTGTCGCGAAGACGCGGGAGAGCCAATCCGCGGAAGCGGTAACGCGTACCCAATCTTCAGGCGAAGGCAAACGGAAACCTTCACGCATGAATTCTTCAGGAGAAAATTTCCCCGCGCCGGTAATCCGTACCATCCAAGTGGATGCTTCGACGCCCGGGATTTCTTCGCACTCCAGGGAAGCCACGATGCGCTTCTTGAGCGAATCCTTGGCGAGTTCGCAAATCCGCCGCATCCCTTCCTTGCGCAGTGTGAAGCGCAAGCCTTTGTATTTGCCATAGCGATCGAAGTCGGGCGCGAAGGGAGAGCGGAATACGTACGCCCAATCGCGGGCGTCTTCTCCCGGACGCAGCGAGGCGGGGATTTCCCCAAGTAATTCGCCCCACTCGGCGAAAGCCGCGTTCACGTCCGCCAGGAATTCGGGATCGGCCAGCTTCTCGCGCAAGCGGGCCTGGCCTTGCGGGAGCCATTCCAACAGCACGCCGTCATCGCCGGACACGGCGCAATTCTCCTTGGCATCGGGCGCCCAGGCTTCGCGATAGCGCCAGAAGGAAGGCACCAACTCCGCATCGGCGCGCATCAGGCAGCTTGCCAGGATCAAGGCCGGGTATTTGCGGGGCAAACCCTGGACACGGGCGGTGAAGCGAACGCCCAAGGCGATCGCATCGGCGCTTTGGCGGACCAATTTCCGGCGGCTGTCGAAGCCCTCCGCGTCCGCCTCGTGCTTGCGGCGGAGATCGGTGAGGAAATCCATCTCCTCCGCGGTCTCGCAAGCGGTGCAGGCCAGGCAGGCGGCTTCCTCTTCGGTAGTGCCCAGGCAATAACCGGGATCGACGTAACGCCGCGCGCGTTTGTATTGCACATGCAGGAACTCGCGGCGCACTCCGGTCTCCCAACGGCTCCATGGCTTCTTGCGGCTGGCTTCCAAATCGAAACCACCCAATGACTGATCATCATCAATACCGCGATCGGCCAGGCGCGCGCGCAGCGCGGCGCGGAAGCCGTCATCCATCACGCGGTAATAGCGGAAACCGGTTTCGCTGGTCGCCTGTTTCAAGGCCGACCAGAATTCGGGCCGGTCGGCGCGCACCAGCACCTGGGATACGTAGTTCTCGGCCTCGTCGGCGGCGCCGCGGTATTCGAACCCCGCCTGGCGCGCGA
>JAHFCH010000139.1 GCA_023249635.1 Fibrobacterota bacterium | reverse complement strand
GGTACCCTCCAGGGCCGAAGTATCGCGCACGGTATCGGCGGGCACGGCGGTGGAAAAGGCCGTAAGGATAAGCTTGCGCATGGTGATGGCCGAGCTTTTGGAGAGCGCCCCTACCGGCCCCAGTTGGATGGTGAACAGGGCCGGGGAATTGAACTTGGGATCCTGGACCTTATTATTGCCCGTCACTCCGGTCCCGGTTTTATCCGTTCCGGTGCTGTCGCCCGTCTTGTCGGCGGCCGGTGAACTGGGGGAAGGCGCGCCACACCCGCCCAAAATGGCCAGGATAAGCAAAAGCAGGGATAAACTATGGCGGGGGTGGAAGTTCATGGGGCGTGCTCGTCCCCAGGACATCGGAGAGCTTCACAGCAAACTTGATGTTAAAGTGGGGGGAATTTTCCCGCGAAGGGATCAAAGTCCGGTAAGTGCTATAACCGCGGGAAGGACGCAAGCGGCGCAAGCAGACGCCGGTCCGGTGTATTCAGGCGCCGACTTTGACCGGCGCGCCTTGAAGCTCGCGCACCAAATCGGTCAGCATCTCCGGCTCGCTGCGGCCGAAGTTGACCGGCTCGATCACGGGCTGGAACTTTTGCGCGATGCCGTCCTTGTTCACGAAGGTGCCGCTCTTCTCGAAGCTCGAAAGGGTGGGCAGGGCCACCGCCACGTTGCCGTAGCGGAGCAGATCCGACTTGGCCAAATCCAGCAACACCACGCTCTCGGTGCGGTCGAGCACGGCCTTCAATTCGGCGGTGGGAACGTAGCCGGGAATGTTGTGCATCAGCACCACGGTGCCGATGGCGCCCTTGTCGGCGGCCAATTCCTTTAGGGATACGTCGGCATCGATGCCCAGCACCTCTTGCATGCCTTTGCGGTTGGGGTTCTTGTCCCCGGAGATGGTGAAGCCCGGGAACTTCTCCTCGGCGCGGCCGGGATTGGCGTAGCCGGCGATCTCGGCGCCGGGCAGGGCTTCGGCCAGGGACTTGGCCGCGGCGAAGGCCTCGTTGGTGTTCCAGGCGCTCACCAGGATCACCACGCGTTTTTTCTTGAGCAGGGCGGCGGCGGCGATGCGCGCATCCTTATAGGGCGTGTCCTTGCCGTCCAGCATCGGTTTCATCAGCCGGTTCTCGTGCACGTAGGGGAAGGAAAGGCGGCCGTAGTCGCACATCCATTCCTTGTTCACCTGATCGTTGCGGCGCGGCACGATGCGCTTGATCCGCTCCTTGGAGTCGAGATCCACGCGGGTGTTGCAGCCCACGGAGCAATCCGCGCACATGGAATCCTTGGAGTGCAGGTTCCACACGCGCGTCTGGAAGAGGAAGTCCGACGAGACCAGCGCGCCCACGGGACAGATGTCCACCGTGTTCATGGAGAGCGGGTTGTCCAGGGTCTTGCCCGGGAACAGGGCTATTTCGGAACGATCGCCGCGGTAGATGACGCCCAGGTTGCCCTGGCCGGAGATCTCCTCTTCGAAGCGCACGCAGCGCGTGCATACGATGCAGCGCGAGCCCCAGTATTTGACGTGGGGGCCCATGGTGGCCTTCGATTTCACGACCTTCTCTTCATGGAAGCGGCCGTGGTCGCGGCCGTAGGCGTAAGAATAATCCTGCAGCTTGCATTCGCCGGCCTGATCGCATTCAGGGCAATCGAGCGGATGGTTGATGAGCATGAACTCCATCACCGACTTGCGGGCCTCTTCCACGTCCTTGCCCTTGGTGGTCACTTCCATGCCTTCGGCCACGGGTTGGGCGCAGGCCACGACGGGTCGCGGCGCGCCCTTGAGGCCCACCATGCAAATGCGGCAATTGCCCGCGATGGTCAGGTCCGGATGATAACAGTAATGGGGGATCTCGATGCCGTTCTCTTGCGCGGCGCGGATGACGGTCCAGGTGGAGGGGACCGACATTTCCTTGTCGTCGATCTTGATCTTGACTTCTTTGACGTTCATCTGATCCCCGGTTATCCCGTTTACTGCTTTTCCGCCGAGCCCACGTCCATGGCGCTGGGACCCGCGCCGGTCGCCGACAGCTTCTTGGCGGTAGGCGAGATCTCGTCGCGGTAGGTACGCTTCTTCTCGACGAAGGGGGTTTCCTTGACCTTGGCCAGGAAGTCGCCCTTGAAATGCTGCAAGTAGCTCTGCATCGGCATGGCCGCCGCGTCGGCGAGCACGCAGATGGTGCGGCCGCGCATGTTCTTGGCGATGTCCGCCAGCAGTTCCACGTCGCCCTCGTGGCCCTCGTCATGGTGGAAGCGATGCGCCACCTTCTCCAGCCAGCCCGTGCCTTCGCGGCATGGGGTGCACTGGCCGCAGGACTCATGATGGTAAAAGCGCATGGTATTGTAGATGGCCGAGATCATATCCACGCTCTCGTCCAGAACCGTGATGCCGCCCGAGCCGAGCATGGAACCCAGCGAAGCCAGGCTCTCGTAATCCAGCGTGCACTTGTCCACCATCTCGGCGGTAAGCACCGGGGCCGAGAGGCCGCCGGGAATGACTGCCTTCAGCTTCTTGCCGTCCTTCATGCCGCCGCCATAACCGTCGATCATCTCGCGCATGGTGATGCCGAGGGGAACCTCGTATACGCCCGGCTTTTTGACCGCGCCGGAAAGGCAGAAGATCTTGAAGCCCGGGCTCTTTTCCGTGCCCCATTGCTTGTGCCAGGCCGCGCCGTTCTTGACGATGTGGGTCACGGCGGAAATGGTTTCCACGTTGTTCACGATGGTCGGGCACTTGAATAGGCCCGAGACCGCCGGGAAGGGGGGCTTGATCTTGGGATAGCCGCGGCCGCCTTCGATGGACGAAAGCATGCCGGTCTCTTCGCCGCAGATGTAGGCGCCCGCGCCGCGTACCACGGTGATGGTGAGTTCCAGGTCCTTGCCGAATATCTGCTTGCCGACGAAGCCCTTGGCCTTGGCTTCCTGGACGGCCGCCTCCAGGCGCTCGAAGCCCAGGATGAACTCGCCGCGCAGGTAGATGAACGCATGCTTGCTGCCGATGGCGAAGCAGGTGAGGATCACGCCCTCGACCAACTGATGTGGATCCTTCTCCAGGATGTAACGATCCTTGAAAGTGCCCGGCTCGCTCTCATCGCCGTTGACGGCCAGATAGATGGGCTTACCGGTGCCCTTGGCCAGGAAGCTCCACTTCTTGCCGGTGGGGAATCCTGCGCCGCCGCGGCCGCGCAAACCGGATTCGTCGACAAGCTTGATCAGGGCCCCGGGATCGGTGACGCCGATATGGGCCTTGGCGGTCTCATATCCGCCTCGGGCCTGGTAATGGGCGATGGTATGCGAGCCCGGCTCGTTGATGTGCTTCAGCAGGATAGGGCTGAAGGGCACCTTGGGTTTCGGCTCCGGCGCGGGAGCGGAGGCAGGGGCCGCGGCGGCACCGCCTGCTGGAGGGGTCGCGTCAGCCATCAATGCCCGCCCTTCTTATGCCCGTTGGAGGACGGCTTCCGGCCGCCGTTCACGCCGTCGGCGACGGGCACGGTAAGGGGCGTAGCCAATGGCGCAGGCACCTTGGTGGTCAGGTCACCCTGGCCCGCCTGCCAATACGGATCCTTGTTCTCGGTCTTGCGGGCGCCCGTCTCGGACTCGCCCGTGAAATTGAAATGGGCCGGAATGGTGGGCACGCGCGTGTCCATGGCGACCGCGGGCTTGCCCGCGTAGTCCGACTCTACCTTGCCTTCTTTGTTGAGCAGAGAGGCGATGTACTTGTCCAGGACGGCGCCGCGCATGGAGCAGAAATGTTCGTTGTCCTTCTGGACCACCGGCGGCTTGTCGCAATCGGCCAGGCACTCGACCTTCTCGCAGGAAAAGAGGCCATCGGCCGTCTTCTCGCCGGGGCCGATGCCGAGCTTGGCCTGGATCTGATCCAGGGCCGCGTCGGTATTGCCTTCCAGGGCGCACATCAGGGTGGCGCAAACCATGAAGCGATGCTTGCCGTGGAACGGGCGCTTGTAATGCGTGTAGAACGTCACCATGCCGAGCACGTGGGCCACGGGCATGTTGCACAGCTCGGCCACGATTTCAATGCCTTCATCGGTAACGCTGCCGAATTCCTCTTCGGCCAGGCGCAGGGTCATCATCAAGGCCGAACGCTTGTTGGGGTATTCTTCGGCGTAGTCATGGAACTTCGCCATGCGCTCCGGAGAAAACTCCTTCTTGCGCGTTGCGGGCGTGGCGCCCGAAACGGGCGCTGGGCCGAATGCCGGCGCGCCGGCATTCGGCACGTTTTGCGAAAGGCTCATCGATCCAGCTCCCCGGCGATGATGTTGAACGATCCCAGGATGGCCACCAGATCGGCCAGCATGGCCCCTTCCAGCAGCTTGGACAGGATGGGATAGTTGATGAAGGAAGGCGGGCGGATGCGCACGCGGTACGGCGCGGAAGTGCCGTCCGAGACCAGGTGCCAGCCGAGCTCGCCGTTGGGCGCCTCGGTGGAAGAGTACTGATCGATGAGGGGCGGATGGATGCCGTGGTCGTCCCCGGGCATCACCAGCTTGAAATGGTGGATCAGCGATTCCATGTCCCGGTAGGTCGAAGTCTTATCCGGCAGGGTGCGCTTCTGATCCTCGTAATTGATCGGGCCCGGCTCCAACAGCTTCATCGCCTGGCGCACCAGGGAAATCGACTGCACCATCTCATCGATGCGCACCTTATAGCGCGCCAGGGTATCACCGGTTTCGTACAGGGGCACTTCGAACTTGAGTTCGTTATAGATCATGTAAGGCCGGAACTTGCGGATGTCGTAGGGCACGCCCGAGGCGCGTCCCATGGGCCCGGTGATGCCGTATGCCATGGCCATCTCCTTGGAGATGCAGCCGATGCCCTCGGTGCGATCCAGGAAGATGCGGTTCTGGTAGAAGGAGTCGCGCAGGTTGTCGAGCGTCTTCTCCATGCTGTCCAGGATCAAGGTCACGCGTTTCTCGAAATCGGCCGGCAGGTCGAAGGCCAGGCCGCCCACGCGCGTATAGCTGGTGGTGAGGCGCGTCCCGGTCACGGCCTCGAACACGTCGTAGAGCTTCTCGCGTTCCACGAAGGTCCACAGGATGCTGGTGAACGCGCCCAAGTCCATGGTCATGGCGCCGACGCACAGGCTATGGTCGGCCAGGCGCGACATCTCGGCCAGGATGGTGCGGATCACCTGGCAGCGGCGGGGCACGGTGATGCCGAGCAATTCCTCGCATGCCAGCGCGAACCCTATGTTGTTCGATAAAGGCGAAAAATAGTTGAGACGATCGGTCAAGGTGATGAACTGGTTGTAGCTGCGATGCTCGCCCAGCTTCTCGAAACCGGTATGCAGGAATCCGATTTCCTGCTCGGTGCGGATGATGCGCTCGCCCTTCACTTCCATCTTCACGCGCAAGGTACCGTGCATGGCGGGGTGCGAAGGCCCCACGTTCATGTGTACGGTGTTCTCGCTGCGCTCGACGACTTCCTGCTCGTAGGAATACATCAGGCGCCTCCCTGCGGCTTCTGCGTGGTCGCGTGGTAAACCGGGAAGTTGCCCCGCTCCCCGCGGCCCTTGAGGGGATAATCCTTGCGCAGGGGATGGCCTTCGTAATCGTCCGGCATAAGAATGCGGGTGAGCCCGGGATGGCCCAGGAACTCGATGCCGTACAGGTCCCACACCTCGCGCTCGGTCCAATTGGCGCCCGCGAAAAGATCCGTCATGGAGGGCATACGGGGCGCGCCCTCGGGGACGAAGGCCTTCACCTGCGCGCGCACGCCCAAGGCGGGCGACAGCAGGGTATAAATGACCGCGTACCGTTCCGGTTGCGCTATGGGATAGCGCAGGTAATCCACCGCGGTCGCGTCGATGAAATAGCTGAAGCCCAGGGAGGCGTCGTCGCGCAGGAACCGCATCAGATCCTTGGCGTCCGCGCCCTTGACCTTGAACTGGTGGTAGTGGGATTTCTCTTCGCGGCCCAACAGGCGTTCGCCCATGTGGGCCTCCACCTTCGCGATCAAGGTAAGCTGATTCTCGGGCTTCTGGATGATCAATGCGTCCATGCTTCTGCGACCGGCCTCAGCCGGCCTTTCCCTCGGCCGCAGGCGTGCTCTGATCCACGTTGTGGCGGTAATGCGCGTCCGGCGTGCGGAAGGCCACCGACTTGGCCGGATCGGAACCGGAATCCTGGGTCACGTATTCCTGGGATTTGGCCTGGCCTTTTTTGGCCTTCTCCTGCACCATCATCAAGGCATCGAGAAAGGCTTCGGGACGCGGCGGGCATCCGGGCATATAGGCATCCACGGGGATGAACTGGTCCACGCCCTGGATAAGGGTATAGGTATCGAAGACGCCGCCGGAGCTGGCGCAGGCGCCCATGGAAATGCACCACTTGGGCTCGGGCATCTGCTCCCAAATGCGCTGCAGCACGGGCATCATCTTCAGCGAGATGCGGCCCGAGACGATCAGCAGGTCCGACTGGCGAGGGCTGAACTTCATCACTTCGGATCCGAAGCGGGCGGTGTCGTACTTGGCCATAAAGGCGGCCATCATCTCGATGCCGCAGCAGGCGGTACCGAAAGGCATGGGCCACAGGCTGTTGGCGCGGGCCCAATTGACGGCCGTGTTAAGGGTCGTTGTCGCCCAATCGTTGGTCGAGCCGCTTACTCCCATTCCAGTGCCTTTGTCTTGATGATGTAAAACAGACCCAATCCCAGGATGGCCAGGAAGAAGATCACGGCGGGCAAGGTGCCGGTATGCATCAGGCGCTTGAAGCCGATGGCCCAGGGCAACAGGAAGATGGTCTCGATGTCGAACAGGATGAAGAGCAGGGCGAAGGTATAGAATTTGAGGGCGAAGGGCCTATGCGGATTCTCAAGTTGGTCGACGCCGCATTCGTAGGGCTCGAACTTCACCTTGCTGAAGGTCTTCTTGGGACCCAGGAAGGAGGAAGCCGCGATGGCCCCCACACCGGTGGCAAGGACGAGGAATCCGTAGAGGATGAAGGGGAGGTATTCGCTCAGCATTTCGGTTCCGCTTCCAGTCCGTAAAACCAAGGCCGGAAATGATGCAATTCTGGTCCGTTTCAGGCCCGAAAGCTAGGAAAAACCGGGGAAAGGGACAAGGAAAAGCGGTTTTGGAGCGGAACTGGAAGCATATGCCGGGGGTTCGGAAGGCCGACCCCCCGGCGAATCCGTTCAGTAGTAAAGGACCGGGGCAAAGAGGCCTTGGGTGTAAGTCCCTACGTAGCTCTCGTTGTACCCTATCCCGAGGAAATCCGCTTTGCCGTCCCCGGTGATATCCCCGACCGCCCTAAGATGATCGGCGACCCGCCAACCATCGTTATAAGCGAAATCGTGGTTCCAGGTCGAGACGCTGAAGACGTCGATGTTGCCGGCATGCGAACCATTCGAAATGCCGAGGAAGACATCGTTCTCATCCACGGCCACGATATCGGCCTTGCCGTCCCCGTTGACATCGCCCAGAATCCGGGTGGTGCGGGTCTTATCGTATCCCTTGAGGCGGCCGAAAAGCGGGCTGCCGTTGACGACCCCGAAAGCCGAACCGGTCGAATATCCGACGTACACGGCGCTCTCGCCGAATCCGACGATATCCTTCTTGCCGTCGCCGTCCACATCCGCCATGGTGCGGATATGCTGGGCATCCCGCCAGCCGTCAACGTAACAGAAACCGTTCTGGAGCCAGGAAGGGGCCTGGTTCTTATCGTTGAAGGTGGAACCGGTCGATAGGGCCACGAAAACGTTCGCGTTGCCGAAACCGACCACATCGGCCTTGCCGTCGCCGTTCACGTCGGCGACGTAGCGGGGCAGTTCGGTAACCGAATTCCAGTTGTTATACCCGTAGCCGTTGTGCCAAACCGTGGGCGTGCCGAAGCGGCCGTCCGCCTGCCCCAATGCCACCTTCGTATTGGTGGGCCCGAAGCCCACGATATCCGCCTTGCCGTCGCCATTCACGTCGGCCATCGTCCGGATATGCTGATTCGTCCGCCAGTTCGCATTGTAGCAGAAATCCGAGCTGGCAGCGGTACTTACCGGTACGAATTGGGAACCATTGGATAGGGCCACATAGACTCCCGCGTTGCCGAAGCCCACGACGTCGATCTTCCCGTCCCCGTTCACGTCGGCCAGCACGCGCACATGGTTGGTAAGATTCCAGCCTCCCGAGGCCGCGCTGGATCCGTATTGGTCGTTCCAGAGCTTTTCATTCGCAAAACCGGATCCGGTGGAAAGCGAGACGACCACCCCATCCTGATCGAAGGTGATGAGATCCTTCTTACCGTCGCCGTTCGCGTCTTCCAGGAATCGCAGCGGATTGTTGGCGACGGAATGGATATGGGAGGAGTAGAGCCTGCGCATCGCCTGGGAATCCCCGAAGCTGAAGCCGTTCCAGGATTTTTCGATGCCGTAACCCTGCATGACCGAGGTAGGATCCGGGCTGGGCGTGCTGGGAATCTGGGCGTAAGGGATTACGGTCGTGGTCGACGTGGTATTGTTGATGACGCGGGTACTGGAGCCGTCGGGATGCTGGAGCCCTAAGCAATGGCCCAAGGCATGGACCATGGCCTTCCGTTTGGAGGGGGCGTCGTCCGGCCAGTCGGTCCGGGCCCAGATTAGGTTGCCGGGCTTGCCGTCCGAGGTCGGGAATTTGGATATCGTTAGGCCTTCCGCCCCGCTCACGTACTGTCCGACGACACTGATGTCCGCCGTCGCCGTGGTCACGAAAGTGAGCTTCACGAAATAGCCGAGGCCATTCCAGGAGTTCATCGCCTCCAGGGTCGCAGTCAACCAACCGTAATCCGGATTGGCATTCTGCGCGGAGGGGTCCACTCGGACCGTCAGGTTGTGGATCTTGGCATCGGACACCAGGTACTGCGAACGATAATGTTCTCCCTTGGCCAGGGGCGCTGCGGGTTGCGCATCCAATTCAGCTTTATCGAACCAAACGTCGTCCTCGGCAATGAAATGATCGCTGTGATCCTTGATGAGGGTGGAATCGAATCCCATCTCCATGATTTTGCGGGTCAAGGATTGGTTTTCCGGATCGGTCCAGGTGCGTTGGGGTCCGGTGGTCTTCGGCCCGTCGCCGGTGGCGGTGGGGTGCACGGGGTTTTCTTCGGTCATGCAGCCGGCCAGGAGTAGTCCCGCGCAAACGCCGATGGGAAGGATGGATTTCATGATCTTAGCCTCGAGTTGGAGATTGGATGTAGGGCACTTGGGAAAGTCCGATGTGGGAAAAAGTATGCCGGGATAAGGCGTCTGTCGTCACCATCTTTGATGGTTAAATTCGGAGGAGAAAAGGCGGAAGCCCGGTGAGGCTCCCGCCTTTGGGGTTCAATAAGACAGTTGAGCCGCGAAACTGGACCCCGTGGAGAGGCCGACAATCCCTTCACTATTCGTATTGCAGACGATATCGGCCTTTCCATCGCCGTTCACATCCCCGACCATTCGGGTATTGGGGCCTATCCGCCAGCCTTGCGCATACCCGAAGTCCGGGTGCCAGGACCCGTAATTGAATGCGCTCGTGCCGTTGGAAACGCCGACTTCGGTGCCGCTGCCCCCGAATCCCACGATATCCATTTTACCGTCGCCGTTGATGTCGGCAAGGTATCGGGGGTATTTGGTCTTATCCCACCCGCCGAACTTGTCCGACCACTTGACCTTGCCGAAGGAATTCTGGCCCGGGGCCTGTTTTCCAACGTATACCCCGTCCGTTGCGAAGGCGACGATATCCGGGTAGCCGTCCCCGGTCACATCGACTACGTCGCGGATGGTATTGGCGGCGCGATACCCGTCATTGTAGCCGAAGTTCGAGGTCCAATAGGCGTCATTGATGAACGCTCCGGACTTATTGGAAGTCGCCACGATGATGCCGCCATAACCGATTGCCACCACGTCGGCGGCGCCATCCTTGTTCACGTCCACCACGAATCGGGGGCACTCCGAGTTCCAGCCCAGGTTGGTGCCGAAATTGCTGCTCCAGAAAGTCAGGGGCTGGAATTTAAAGCCGGTCGACAGACCCACGAGTACGCCGTTGCTCGCGAATCCGACCAGATCGGCCTTGCCGTCGCCGTTCACGTCCGCCAGCATACGCGGGTTGGACGCGGTGCGCCAGGTGTCGTTGTAGGTCATCTGGGTGCCCCAGGTCGAAGTGGCATACCCGTTCGAGCCGGAATAGGTCGCGGCGCCTACGACCCTGTCCCGCTTGATGAAGACGGCATCGGTGCGTCCATCCCCATTGATGTCCCCTACCAGCGGTACTTCCTCGGGATCGAGGGTGCGGCTGGTCCACGCCATGTCGGAATTGGTCCAGCGGCTTTCCTCCGAGAATGTCCCGTTCGAATTTCCCAGCGCCACCCAAATCCCGTCCTCATCCCAGAACAATTGATCATCCCGGTTATCCGCGTTGGCGCGGACCATGAAGCGGTAGGGGTTGGAAGTCGTGGGCCTGAGGATGCTGGAGTACAAGCGGCGGAAGGCATCCTTGTCGCCGGCGGTGAAACCCGCAAAGGTCTTGGTATCGGCATATCCGGAGTTGAATACGGATGCCGGATCACTCGCGGGCGCCCATGGGATCTGGGCATACGGATTGTTGCCGTTCTCAGCGGTGCCGTTGGTGTGGTGGATGCCTAAGGTATGCCCGATCAGGTGGACCAGGATTTGGGTTTTCGCCCCCAGGCTCAGGGAGTTGGGTTTGTTAAGGTAGATGGTCGCGCCCGGCGAACCGGCTGAGTTTGGGAACGTAGCATAGGTTCCTGCCCCCGGTTTGATCATGATAGGGGCGGTTCCCGCGAAAAGGGCATACACCCTGAGATAAGGTTGCGTATCCCAGGTCTTCTCGCAGGCGTCCCGCCATGCCTGGTACCAATCGTTCGACGTCGTCCTCAAGGACGGATCCAGATCCACGAACACCTTGTGGATGAGCTCATCGCGCACCTGGTATTGCGATCGGTAGTGCGCGCTTTTCGCCAGCGGCACGGCCTTATCAAGCAGATCCCCCTTGGGGAAGTAGAAGTCGCCTTCCACCTGGAAGCCGGCTCCGAGATCGACGATCGAATCCCGGGAGAAGCCCTGCTCGACGATCAGGTCGCGGAAGCGCTGATTTTCTTCCGGGGTCCAGGTATTCGCTTCCGGAACGGGGTTTACGGTTTGCGGCTTGGCGGGGTTTTCCACCGGCCGATCCTCGGTGAGGCATCCCCCGAGAACCAGGGAAGCGGCGACGGCGGCGGGAATAAGATGACGCATGGTTTTCTCCTGCGATAATTCGCAGAGGGAAAATTATGCGCAGGCCGCAACCGTGTCGACACCAATTTCAGTGGTACTGGCCCCGGGCCCCATCCGCCCGAGCCGCCCATTTCCGGCGCTTAGGCCGCCGGTCCGGGCTTCTTATCGCACAACGCCCGTACGGCGTCCAGCAATTCGTTCCGGGTGAAGGGCTTTTGGAGGAATCCCCAATCTCCGAAACCGGTGCGATTGGGGGTGTACCCGGAAATGAAGAGCGTCCGCAACGAAGGCTTGGCGGCAGTCAGGATCTTGGCCAGATCCTTACCCGATTTCTCGGGCATCACCATATCGGCGATCAGCAGATCAACCGCGTCCTTCTGGGTCTTCCACAGGTTCTCGGCTTCGCTGGGGCGGCCGACCGATTGCACCTTGTGGCCGGCGCTGGTAAGGAACAGGGCCACCAGCTCGCGCAGTTCCGCGTTGTCTTCGACCAGCAGGATGGATTCCGCCCCGTTGCGGGCCCCGGCCGCGGGGGCGACGGCGGGCTTTGCCACCGGCAGGTTGCAATGCGGGAAGCGGATGGTCACCGTGGTGCCGCGGTTGGGCTCGGAAGCGATGGCGATGCTGCCCTTCATCTGCTGAACGATATCGGCGATGGTGGAAAGCCCCAGGCCCGTGCCCTTGCCCGGTTCCTTGGTGGTGAAGAAAGGCTCCAGGGCCCGTTGGCGCGTGACCGCGTCCATGCCTTTCCCCGAGTCGCGTACCTTGAGCTCGACCCAGCGCGCGGGTTCGCTGCCCACGTTAAGCGGGTTGCCCGGCGCCTCGCGCGTGGTCAGCAATATCTGGCCGCCCTTGGCCATCGCGTCGCGGCCGTTCACCGCCAGGTTGAGAAGGATCTGTTGCACCTGGCCGCGGTCGGCGTTGATCACGGCGGCGGTCGGGGACAGTTCCAGCTTGATGGTGACGTCTTCGCCGATCAGGCGATCGGCGATGCGCGTAAAGGCGCGTACCGCGTCGTTGAGGTCCATGGGCTCGTTCTTGACGACGGCTTGGCGCGAGAAGGCGAGCAACTGCCGCGTCAGCGCGGCCCCTACTTCGGCGGCATCGCGGATGCGGCGGGCCCGATCGTCCCCGGTATCCTCGATGAGCAGATCGGCATTGCCGGAAATCACGGTCAGCAGGTTATTGAAATCATGCGCGACGCCGCCCGCCACGCGACCCACCACTTCCATCTTCTGCGATTGCCGCAATTGCTCTTCCAACTGCTTGCGCTCGGTAATGTCCCAAACCGTTCCCAGAAAGCGCGGGTTGCCTCCCGGCTCGTCGAGGCGCTTGGCCTGCAACAGGATATGCCGCAGGCTTCCATCCGGCCGGATCATGCGTAGTTCGGCCTGGCCGCCCACGCCATCGGCAACCAGGCGTTGACGGTACTGCGTCAGCTTGGCCTGATCATCGGGATGGATCATCTGGTTGAAGCCGGCGATGGTCAAGGGCGTATCGGAGGGCAGCCCGAAGATGCCGGCCAATTCACTGGACCAGTCCAGCGCGTCCGATGCCGAGTCCCAGACCCAGGTACCGATCTTGGCCACGCTCTGGCCCGCGCGCAGGAAGTCGGCCGCCAGCGCGCTCTCGCGCTGGGCGCGGCGGAAATCCGACACGTCGAGCACGGTGCCCACCATACGGAAAATGTTCCCGTCCTTGTCGAATACGGTCACGGCCTCGCAATGCACTTCGCGAACCGTGCCGTCCCGGCGTACCACGCGCAGATCGGTGGGCTGCATTTTCCCGGTGGTGGTCAGCGCTTCCATGGTCTTCAGGGAGCGGGCCAAATCGTCGGGATGCAGGGCGCCGAAGAATTTTTCGGTGGTGGCCGTGTCCTTTTCCGGATCATACCCGAGGATGCGGAACAGTTCCGCCGACCATTTTACTTCCTGCGTAACCGGGTTCATGAACCAGGTGCCGACATGGGCGATTTTTTCCGCTTCGGCGAGCAAGGCTTCGCGCACGGGCAGGGCGCCATCCACTCCCGCGAGGGCCTGGCGCATGGCATCGAGTTCGCCTTCGAGATGGGAGATGCGCAGGCGCAGCGCGGCTTCGTCGGGAATGGTCGAGGCGGACGGCGCGGCTACCTGCGCGGACGCGGCTGCTTGGGCATCCGGCGTCGCTGCGACGCCGGGATTTGAGGCCCGTTCCATCTCGATTCCATTCCCCTGTAAATGCCTGGATATTGTAGCACCGGGCGGCGGCCTGGCGCCCACCAGAGCCCGGGAAAACGGGCGTCCTGGCCCCCAATCTGCCATTTCCGGGCCCTGGCGGGCCCAGAGTACCCGGGAGGGTACCCTCCCCATCCGAGCCGGCGAATTTTCCGCCACGCCCGGGGCACATCTTTATCTTGAAACTAAGTCCGCCAGCATGGGAGGAAAACATGCCCGAAGGGAAACGTCCGGAGCCCGAGGCTCTGGTACTCGATAGGATGTTGGGAGGATTCCCCTTCCCCGCCTCCCAGCAGGAAGTAGCGAATCATTTGGCCAGAACCGCTTTCGCCAAAGGCGGGGGCCGGGCCGAGGAATTACACGACTTGATCATCCAATTGGATGCCAGGGAATTCGCCAGCCGCGAATCCCTCCATAAGGCCATCCGGGAATACCATGCCTGGGAGCGTGAACACGCGATGCATTAACGGAATAGGTTGATGGTCTCGATGAGGAACAGCGCGATGATGATCCACTCCAGCATATTGCTTTGCCGGAACTGGAGCATCTCGGCGAATAGCTCTAGGTTCTCTTTGACCTCGCGAAGCTGGTAATCCAGGGAGCGGAAGCGCTCCACCACATCGAAGGTCTTCTTCATACCGCGGTCAATCTTGTCGAGATACTCGTTCTCCCAGGTGATATCCGGCGCGTCCATGATGTAGAGGTTGTCCACCAGCCGGTTGCGGATGCCCAGCGTGCGTCCGATGAAGCGCTGCACGTTGCGGCGCGAAGTCTTCAGGCGGCCGTACTTCTCCAACTCCTCCGCCACGCGTCCCGCCTCGGCCAATAGCCGATCCACCACGGCTTCGTTGTGCTCGAGCGCCGCCGATTGCCCCACGTACAACATGATGATGCGCAGCGCATCGGCATTCAGCGACGGCAAGTGGATATCGTTGAATCCGAACGCGAGCTCCTGCTTCTCCACGTGGATACGGAAGTCCTCGCTCATGCGCCGGTCCAGGGGAATCTCCAGGTAGGGCCGCAAAGTCTCGATAACGCCGTCCATCTCCGCGTCGCCATGGCCCGCGAAGATTACCACCCCGTAATCCATCACGTATAGGTGACCGTCTTCGCGTTCTCCGTTCCCGTCCGGGCGCGCGGCTTTGCGGCGGTAGAACAATTCACCCGGGGCGGCGGAGACCAGGTCGCCCGCGAATTCGGCGCGGCAGCGCTTGATATCGATACCCTCGGCGATCTGGAAAGCGCGGATGGTGAGCAGATGGCCGGCTTCGGAACCCATGTGCCTACGCCCGCTTCTTCTTTTTGGCGGGCCGAGGAGTATCATCAGCGTTACCTGCTGAAGCGAGGGCTCCCGGGCTGCCATATCTAGATCCGCCAGCTCCGCTGGAACCGCCGGCCGCGCCGGGCGGCGGCGGCCTTCCGCCCGGTGGAGGTCCCGAAGATCCCCGATCCACGATGCGGCCTTCGATCTCGATAGGCTGCCGGCTGCGCGCCAAGGTCAGCGTAGGCGGATCCAACAGTCGCAGCACCACTCCGTGAAAGAATTTCGGGAAGTCGAAATTGTAAGTCGTCAGATCCACGCGGGCGCCTTCGCCCGTATCGTCGAATCCCGCCAAGGTCAGATCCCGCGGGGGGCGCAAGCCCTTGCGGCGCAGGAACTCCAGGCATAATAGCGCGGTATCGTCGTCGGCGCAGACCCAGGCAGTGGTCTCTTTACGCTTAAGCGCGTTTTCCAGGGTGGGGATCAATTGCTCCAGCACCCACTCGCGCCATACCACCGAGCGCATGTGCGGTCGCAGCTTTTCCATGATGCCGGTCAACGGCGGGAACTCTTCCTTCCATCCCTTGCGCGCGCGTTCCACCGATTGGTACAGCGCGTCCACGGCGCTGCTGTCCTCTTCCTCGAAGGGCAATTGGTAACCGATGTTCAGCGTATAGGGATGCACCTTGTAACCCGGCCCCAGCCCGCGATAGCAATCCTGCAGGCTGGAAAGCCGGTTTTGCGACCACACGGTATCGTGGAAAGGCGAGATGAAAGCCACGTCGCGATGGCCCAGGCCCGCCAGGTGCGCGCCCATTTGGCGCGCCGGCGTGCCGCTGATGGTATGCCGGAACACCGCCAGGTTGGGATAGCGACCATGCAGCTTGGGGAAATGCGGGCTGCCCATTTCGTCGAGCACGGCCACCGGCTTGCCCAGCGCGGCGACGCGCGGCACCAGTTCGGGCACCACGTCCCGCGAGCATACCGTACGCACCAGGAATCCGAAAGCTTCGCGGCACCAATCGGGCAGGGTGGTCGTCGATTTGCGGCCATGCCAGAAGGTCAGGCGATCGCCATGCGGCGACTTGTCGCCGCCCGGCACGTACAGCAATTTCTCCAGGCGGATGCCGGCGCGCGCGCATTCATTACCGAGCGCGCCGATGATCTCGTGATCGAATGGCGTCCCGAATTTCAGCTGCCCGTTCTCATCGCCCCAGGCGAGGTAGACCAAAGTGCTGCGGGGCGGCGGCCGCAAAGAGGCCACGGAGTAGGCGCCCGGACCGCCATGCAGAATCACGCCGCCTTCCAGGGCGCGCAAAGCCTTCTTCAAGGTCAGGAAGCTCGCGCCGTAGCGCGCGCCCAACTCTTTCAGGGTGGGCAGGTTCTCGCCCGGGCGGAAGGTGCCCGAGAGGATATCCATTTCAATCTGACGGCGCAGCCGCTCCCACTTGTATTGCACTCCGGCTTGGGAGGGATCGGTCTCGGCCGCGTTGAGCGAGCCTTCTTCGTCATCGGGACGGGGGATGCGGATGCGGCGGCCGGGGCGCACTTCCAGGAGCCCCTGGTGCTCGAGCACCTTGACCGCTTTCCACATGGTGTAATGCGAGCAGCCCGCCAAACGGGCCATGTCCCGCAGGCCCGGCAGATAGCCTTTGGCCTTCCAAGCGGGATCACCTATCAAGGACTTGACGGTTTCGACCGTTTCGTCGAGCACGCGGCTGCGGCCGTTAGAACTCACAAACGCCTCCAGTCAATCCGCATCTTTGCAGGCAAAATTCAATTTTTGAAAAGGATTTCGGGGCACGTTTAGGCCTGTTTGTTCGATCTTTCATAGCTGGGAACGCACGCTTGGCTCACCTGTCCCGGGGTCCCCCTCCTTGAGGGAGAGGCGCCGGCGTGCGTCCCTCCTTCTGTCGGTTTCGGCTTGTTTCAAGCATCCCCCATTGTAAAAATTGTATCGCCCTCCCCAACCGATGTCACCTGATTTTCCGTTTCGTGGCAGGAAATGCCAAACTGTCCCAAGGTTTACACTGTGCGTAAAATCCGCGAAAACGAGATTTGTATCTTTCCTACCCTAACCGAAAGGCGCTTTTGTCGGCCCAAACCCTGCTTTTGGACTGGTTGAAAACCCGACTGACCCCCGAAGCCCTGGGTTGGTTGGAAGAGAAGGCGGCCCTTTTGGCCACCGGCGCTCCCGATAAAACCGTATTCACCTCCTTCGGATCCTGCGTCCGCCATGCGGGCAAGGCGCCCCTCAATCTCGATGCGGCCGCCCGGCAAGCCGCCCGCGACGCGGTAGCGGATTGGGATCCTTCCGATTGGACCTGCGATCAGACGGCGCGCATTTTCCTGCTCACCGCCTTGCCCGCCGGGCCGCGAACCGCCAAGCTGATGGATCAGATGTGGCAGACCGCGGACGTAGGCGAAGCCATCGCCCTCCAGAAGGCTTCGGCCGTACTCGCCTATCCCGAAGGCCACATGGCCCGATCGCGCGAGGCCCTGCGGAGCAATATCCAGGCGGTGTTCGAAGCCATCACGCTGCGCAACCCCTACCCTGCCTTGCATTTCGACAACCTGGGCTGGAACCAGATGGTGGTGAAAACCTTTTTCACCGGTTCCCCGTTGGCATCGGTAGTCGGCCTCGATCGCCGCGCCAATCCGCCCTTGGCCCGCATGCTCGCCGATCTGGCCCATGAACGTTGGGCCGCCGGGCGCGAGTTCGCTCCCGATCTCTGGCGTTGCGTGGGACCCTGCGCCGACGAGCGTGGGCTGGCCGATCTCAAGAAGGTATTGACCACGGGCGGGCCCGCGGAAAAGCGCGCCGCCGCTCTGGCACTCAAGTCCTGTCCCGATCCCAAAGCCGCTTCCATCCTGGCGTCAGATCCCGCCTTGGCCGAAGCCACCCGCACCGGAAGCCTCACCTGGGAGACCCTGTAATGACCGCACCCTTGTTGAAAAAACCGCGTTATATCGATCCGCACATCCACATGGTTTCGCGCACCACGGACGATTACGCCGCCATGGCCGCCGCCGGCATCGTCGCCGTCATCGAGCCCGCCTTCTGGACCGGCCAGCCGCGCACCGAGATCGGCACCTTCAAGGATTACTTCTCCGCGCTCGTCGGCTTCGAGCGCTTCCGCGCTTCGCAATTCGGCATCAAGCATTATTGCACCATCGGCCTCAATTCCAAGGAAGCCAACAACGAGGCGCTGGCCGAAGAGGTGATTGAATTGCTGCCCCGCTTCGCGGGCAAGGAGGGCGTGGTCGCCATCGGCGAGATCGGCTACGACGAGATGACCAAGGCCGAAGAGAAATTCTTCCGCGTGCAACTGGAGCTGGCCAAGGAAATGGACATGCCGGTGATGATCCATACCCCG
>JAHFCH010000305.1 GCA_023249635.1 Fibrobacterota bacterium | reverse complement strand
GTCAAGGCGTTGGACATCGCGGGCGGGCAGGGGGCCGGGCATGCGGTGTGTTTCGAGGCGCGGGGCATTTTGGGTTCGGCGGCTACCGCCTTGAACCTCACCCTGGGCGTCGACCGCAGTCATCCGGAAACCCGCCGGGTGCGCTTGTTGCCGTCCACGGGCATCGCGAGGGTCTTATGATGACGGCAATCGATTTGAAAAACCCCAGGGGGTGGGGAGGGGTGGACCGCGCATGTGGGGAGCGCGGTCTCACCCTGTTGGAAGTGCTCATCGCCGTCGTCATCATCAGCATCGCCGCCGTCATCCTGATGGCCGCATCCAAAACCTCGGTGGCGGGCCAGTTGCGCTCCAAGGTCTATGGCGACGCCGCCACCGCCACCAAGGAGGCCCTGGAGGAAATCCAGAGCCTGCCGCTGGATTCCCTCTCGCGCCTTTCCTCCACGCCCATTTCCCATACCCAGGGCCCCACCGTCTCCGTGGTCGCCACCGCGCGGGGAGTGGTCCCCGGCGATGTCGCGAATTTCGCGGCCCTGGACACCAGCTCCCTGCGGTACGTCACCTTGGCCACGCGCTTCCCGGGCAAGACCGGATCCCCCGTAACCCGCACGTTCACCACCATCGTATTCAAGCCATGAATTCCCGCCGGCAGGCGGGCTTCTCGCTGCTGGAGCTGTTGTTCGCCTCCTTCCTGGGGCTGATCGCCCTTACGGGTATCCTGTACCTGTATAAGGGGCAGCACAAGAATATGCTGATGCAAAGCGGCGCCTCGGAGATGCGCATGAACGGGCAATTCGCCTTGGGCGAAGCGCAGCATTACCTCGCGCATATCGGCCTGGGCCTGCCCGCCAACACCCGTAACCTCACGGTCAGCAACGGCGATCTGGTCATCCGCATGAACCCGACCAAAAAATCATCCCCCGCGGCCATGGACGCCTCCAGCAATACCAGCGAAACCAGCTATCGTATTCCCCGTGGTGATACGGCCCTCTTCGCGAACAAGGCCTATGCCGCGGCCCTGGTGGGCAGCAGCGTGGTCGAAGCCCCCATCAAGGCCGTGGTTCCCTGCCCGGGCGTTCCCGCGCTGGCCTTGGTGACCCTGGTCGGAAGCAAGACGGGTTTCAGCGTCGCCACCACCCTCTATCCCTTGGAGCGCGTGCGGCTGCATCGCTGCACGGGTGTCGGAACGGATACCGCCGAGGGCGAATTCCGCATCCTGCAGGACGATCCCGGCATCCGCATCGGTATCAAGCGGGATACCCTCACCCTGGCCGAAGGCATCGAGTCGCTGGACTACCGCTACTTCATGCGTAGCCATGCCGCCTCCAACGCGTTGCCGGTAAGCCTGGATTCCCTGGCCCAGGTGGAGGTGATCGTGGTGGCCAAGTCCGCCATCGCCGACCGGTCGGCGGCGGGGGATGGGCATAAACGGGATACCCTCACCGCAAAAGTCTCCTATCGCCGCAGCCTATAGCGGTTCGATAACACGACGGAGGCGGGAACGGCCGGTCGCATCGGGATTGTCGTGCTCTGGATGGTCGTCGGCGTGGTGTTGACGGGGTTTCTCTTCGCCCACGGTATGCACCTTGGCCCTGATTTCAGCGGCGGCTGAGGGCGGGAATTTCTTACCCTCGACCCGATCCGGAAATTTTAGTTTGGAAGGCCCGGGGTTTTCCGGCTGCAAAAGGAGTGTCCCATGGCCAGCACCGTGCGTTTCCACCGCGTCCTGCGCGCCCCGCCCGATCGGGTATACCGCGCCTTCCTCAATGCGGACGCCTTGGCCAAATGGCTGCCGCCCAACGGATTCACCGGCAAAGTCCATAGCCTGGACGCCAAGGTAGGCGGCAGCTGTAAGATGTCCTTCACCAATTTCGGTACGGGTTCCAGCCATTCCTTCGCCGCCACCTACAAGGAACTCAAACCCGGCGAGCTCATCCGCTATGTCAACAAGTTCGACGACCCCAATATGCCGGGTGAAATGCCGGTCACCATAAACCTCAAAAAGGTTTCCGTCGGCACCGAGATCTCCATCTCCCAGGAAAACATCCCCGACGCCATTCCGCCGGAAGCCTGCTACCTGGGTTGGCAGGAATCCTTGATCCTGTTGGGCAAACTGGTGGAAGCCGAAATTCCGGACGGGGCCTGAACCGCCCATGGCCCTTTTCGGGAATCTACCAGACCTCGCGCGCCGGCTCTCCCATGACCCGGCATTCGCGCCCGGGTTCGCTTACCTGGTCCAATGCCTCGCAACGGGCTCGCAGGAGTCCCGGCGGCTGCGCGCCCAAGCCATCGACACCGTCCAGGAAATAACGCTGCCGGGCGGCACGTTTGCCTTCGAGCAAATCTACCGCACCCGTACCCGCTCCGATTGCTTCTTTGAATCGCATCGCAAGTACATCGACATCCAATTCATCCTGGAAGGCGAAGAAATCATAGACGTGTTGCCCATCGGAGAATTGGCCGTGGCTAGGCCTTATCGTGAAGAGGCCGACGTTATCAAGTATACCGACTCCGCAGCCGGCAGCAAGCTGCGGCTTCGCGCCGGCCAAGCCGCCGTCTTTTTCCCGGAAGACGGCCATATGCCCGGACAGTTCGCTTCGCAGCCGGGACTGGTGCGCAAGACCGTCGTCAAAGTTCCCACCCATCCCGTTGGGTCCTGACGGCTATCGTCCAAGTCTTCCCATGCGTTATCCAATCGGCCTCCCTTTCACCGGCCTACATTGCGTTGAGGTGGAACAAACTTCGGTGGGCCAAAAGGGGCCCTTATGTCATTGGGATTGGGAATCGGTAATGGAATCCGGGTTTTCGGCGTATTGTGCGGCATGGTCCTGGCCGAGGCAGGAGCCCAATCGGTATCGGACTTATGGGGCAAGTCCGGGGAGCGCTGGTCTCCCGCATCCAGGCTGCCCGACTTCAGCTTCGCAGGCTACCGCAGCGGGGAAAGGGCCATCCCCGAACTTCCGGTAACGGCCAGCGTCAAGGATTTCGGGGCCAAAGGCGACGGTATCACCGATGATACCCAGGCTTTCAAGGACGCGATCGAGGCCACCCACACCGGTGCCGTACTTATCCCCGCCGGACGGTATAAAATCACCGATGTGATCTATATCCGGAAATCCGGCGTAGTGCTGCGCGGAGCCGGACCCGCGAACACGACGCTTTGGTTCCCCAAATTACTGACCGATATTTTCCCGGGCAGGAACTTCAGCTATTCATCGGCATTCATGACCCTGGAGGGCGGTTTCGGTTCCCAACCGATCACGGGTATCACCGCCGTGGCCAAGCGCGGGGATACCGCCATTACGTTGGCCTCCACGTCGGGCTTGCAGCCCGGGCAGCGGATCCAGGTGCAAGTCCAGGAGGACGCGGCCCAAAGCCTAAAGACCTACCTCTACAATAACGATCCGGGTCCCATCGAGAACGGCAAACCAGAGGATTCCAGGATGGTTTTCACGCTGGTGAAGGTGGACGGCAATCGCCTGATCCTGAACCGGCCGCTGCGATTCGAGACGCGCGCCTCCTGGCGCCCGCAGGTGCTGACCTTCGCACCGACCGTCAGCGAAAGCGGCTTCGAGAGAATGCGCATCGAGTTCCCCGAAACGACTTACCTGGACCACTTCAAGGAAAAGGGCGCCAACGCCTTCGAGATAAGGGGAGTCACGGACTGTTGGGTACGCGACGTGCAAATCCACAACGCCGACCTGGGGGTCATTTTCGAGAACGCTTGCTTCAACACCTCGCAGGGCACCTTGATCACCTCCTTTGCGGGCCGCGCCGTCACCAGCAACTGGACCGGCCACCACGCCATCTCGCTCACCCATTCCCAAGACAACTTCGTTACCCAATTCGACCTGCGGACCCGCTACGTGCATGACCTTTCCGTGCAACACGCGTCCGGGAACGTGTTCGGCAATGGGAAAGGCGTCGACCTGAACTTCGATCACCACCGCGATACCCCGTACGCGAACCTGTACGTGGACATCGATGCGGGGGCCGGGACGCGGGTATTTTCCAGCGGCGGGGCCGAAGCCATCGGCAAGCATTCCGCCGCCTGGTCCACTTTCTGGAACATCCGCTCCGACGCGGACTTCAAGATCCCCCCGCCTAATTGGGGGCCCGATTTGATGAATTTCGTGGCGGTGCGTACGTACTCGGGCGCCGCGAAGGACGTCACCGGCAGGTGGGTCGAAAAAATCGAGCCGGCCCGAATCCAGCCTCAGGATATCCACGCAGCGCAGCTTTCCCGCCGGCTACTGTTGCACCCGCTGCGAGCTATCCGGGCCCCGTATCTGCGGCCGCGGGCAGGCGGCGCGAAAACGCCGGCTTGGCGCCGGGAACGGTCCTCGATCGTTTTCGGTCTCGGGGGAAAAATCAGCGGTGGGACCGACGGTACTCCGGCGTTCGTGAACTTGCAGGGGAAGCGCTTGAGAATTTTGCATTGAAACCAGGGTACCCTGAACGTTACCCAGGGATTTCCCGGTCCCTAATCCCGTTTACCCGAGGTTTACCCAAATAAACCCGGCCCGGTAAAAATTATCGGCTACTTTTCCCCTCCGGGGGGTTCACTCATGCACCGTTTATCCTTTTTCGCGGCTTTCATCGCCGTCGTGCTTGCCTGTTCCGTTCCGGCCCATGCCGGTCCCGACGATACGGTTTGGACGCCGCTATTCAACGGCACCGATCTCAAGGATTGGGACGTGAAGATCATGGGCTCTGCCCTGAATGTGGATACCAAGAACACCTGGCGCGTCAGCAATGGCACCATCGAGGTGAACTATTCCAACGTTCCCAATTGGACCGGGGAACCCTGGTCCCATGCCGAGTATAAGATTCGGCCCTATTCCTATTACCTGCTCAAGGTGGAATACCAGTTCTACGGAACCCAGGTTCCTGGCG
>JAHFCH010000138.1 GCA_023249635.1 Fibrobacterota bacterium | reverse complement strand
ATGTGGAGACCCTGGCCGATCAGAGCTCCGAATACGGCCGGCGCCGCGCCGCCGATCCCGCCCTCAACGAACTCCGTTTCGCGCATACCCGCAAGCCCATGAAGGCCAAGGGCGGCGCCGCCGTCACCCAGCTGGAGTACGCCCGCCGCGGCATCATCACGCCGGAAATGGAATACATCGCCATCCGCGAGAACCTGCAGGCCGAGATCCGTGATCCGTCGCTGGCAAAGCAGCATCCCGGCAACTCCTTCGGCGCCGGCATCCCCAAAATCATCACGCCCGAGTTCGTGCGCGACGAGGTGGCGCGCGGCCGCGCCATCATCCCCGCCAACATCAACCATCCCGAACTCGAGCCCATGATCATCGGGCGCAACTTCCTGGTGAAGATCAACGCCAACATCGGCAACTCGGCCATCGCCTCGTCCATCGAAGAGGAAGTCGAGAAGATGGTTTGGTCCGCGCGCTGGGGCGCCGACACCATCATGGATCTTTCCACCGGCAAGAACATCCACGAGACCCGCGAGTGGATCCTGCGCAATTCTCCGGTTCCCATCGGCACCGTTCCCATCTACCAGGCCTTGGAAAAGGTCAACGGGAAGGCCGAGGAACTGACCTGGGAATTGTACCGCGACACCCTCATCGAGCAGGCCGAGCAGGGCGTGGACTATTTCACCGTGCATGCAGGCGTGCTCTTGCGCTACGTGCCCATGACGGCCAAGCGCATGACCGGCATCGTCTCGCGCGGCGGCAGTATCATGGCCAAGTGGTGCCTGGCGCATCACAAGGAGAATTTCCTCTACACGCATTGGCGCGACATCTGCGACATCATGCGCGCCTACGACGTTTCCTTTTCCATCGGCGACGGCCTGCGTCCGGGATCAATCTACGATGCCAACGACGAGGCCCAGTTCGCCGAGCTCAAGACCCAAGGCGAGCTGACCGAGATCGCCTGGGACATGGGCGTACAGGTGATGAACGAAGGTCCCGGCCACGTGCCCATGCACATGATCAAGGAGAACATGGACAAGCAGTTGGAATGGTGCCACGAGGCGCCGTTCTATACGCTCGGCCCGCTCACCACCGACATCGCCCCCGGTTACGACCACATCACCAGCGGCATCGGCGCCGCCATGATCGGCTGGTTCGGCTGCGCCATGCTCTGCTACGTTACCCCCAAGGAACACCTGGGGCTACCGGACCGCGAGGACGTCAAGGTCGGCGTCATCACCTACAAGCTGGCGGCGCATGCGGCCGATTTGGCCAAGGGCCATCCCGCTTCCCAGTACCGGGACAATGCCCTGTCGCGGGCGCGCTTCGAATTCCGCTGGCACGATCAGTTCAACCTGTCCCTCGATCCCGACACGGCCCGCAGCTTCCATGATGAGACCCTGCCCGCCGAAGGCGCCAAGCTGGCGCATTTCTGCTCCATGTGCGGCCCCAACTTCTGTTCCATGAAGATCACGGACGACGTGCGCGCCTATGCCGACAAGCAGGGCATGGAGGCCAAGGCCGCCCTGGAGCAGGGTATGGCCGAAAAGGCGGAAGAGTTCGTGAAAACCGGCGCGGAAATCTACCGCCCGGGATGATAAATGGGTAATTTCCCCAGCGTCCCGAAAAACCTCAGCGAAAGGATCATCCATGATCGCGAATTACCTGGACCGCGCCCTATTGGCTACCTCCCTGGCCCTGGCCCTCGCCGCCGCGCCCGCGGCAGCCAAGGACGCGGGTGAAACTTATTACACCAAGATCGGTTTCAGCTACGAGAAGAACCATACCGAGACCACCAACTACTTCAAGGGCACCCGCGTGCCGATGAATACCCAGGTCACGGTTACGGACAAGGACAAGAAGAGCATCAAGATCGAATTGATGGACAGCAGCAAGACCGAAATCGTCATCAAGAACATCGAGAAGTACACCAAGGTTCCCGTGGACAGCATCATGACGCGGTACTTCTCCAAGGAGAAGGTTTCCGAAGCCGATCTCACCCCGACCTTCCTCACCGATATCCAGGCCGGCAAGATCACTGTGGGCATGACCCGCAAGGACGTGATCGCCTCGGTAGGCTATCCCCCCGCGCACAAGACCCCTTCGCTCGACGGGGACGAATGGACCTACTGGCAGAATCGTTACGGCACCGAGCTGGTCACCTTCAAGGACGGCAAGGTCGCGGCCATCAAGGACTGAAGCCACTGCGGGGCCTCAGCCCCGCTCCGTTTCGTCTCGCGGGGCCTAGCCCCGCTCCAACTCGTACAGCACGGCGGGCGAGCTTTTCGGCAGGAACAAGCCTCCGCCTGCGCTGCGGAAATGCCGGGACAACGCTTCCCGGTACCACGCGGCGCTCCGCAAATGGATGGCTCCGTCGGTAAAGCGCTGATCGCAATGCCGGGCCCAATCCTCTTTCGTCACTATCTCCAGGTACACTGCTCCGCGGCATAGCCGCGCCAGGTTGGCGATGGCCGCCCGCGCGTCCGCATCCGACAGGTACTGCATGACGCTCTGGCACAAGATCAGATCATAACTACCCCGCCCCCGGAAGTCCGCGGCCGAACCCTCCTGCCAGCCGTACTTGCGGCACAGGTAGGGGCTCACCTCGACTCCGGTATAACCGGCGGAGGGATGCTGGGAGGAGGTCAATCCCCTCCATTGGCCAAGGCCGCAGCCCAGGTCGAGCACCCGCCGTACCGGCAAGCCCAGGAAAGCCATATACCCGAACACGAAGCGGGCCAGCTTGGTATCGGCGGCGGCGGAACGCACGCGGGTGCCGGGATCGAGGTAATAGCGGCGGTAATAGGCTTCTCCGAAGGCCTCCACGGGACGGGACGGAGCGGAGCGGGCAGGCGAAGGGCGTTTCTGTGTCATGGTAGGGCCCCAAAATAGATTTCCGGACGTAAAAGCACGATGCGTTTTACCGGGACCGGCTTATCTTGCCGAAGGGGGGACAGCATGCTTTACCGATCCGGGACGCGCGGGTTACGCCCGACGCTATCGATGGCGATCCTTTGCGCCTTGGCGGCGGTTGCCCATGGCGGGGATTTCCTTTTCCGCAAACAGGTCCTGTCCACCGCTTATGATAGCGAAGGCGCCTTCGCCGGGGACCTCGACGGCGACGGCAAGCCCGATTTGGTATCCGGCCCATATTGGTACGCCGGACCCGACTTCAAGGTCCGCCATGAATACCAACCCGTGGTAATCCTGGATCCCGCGGGCGGTACCTACACGAATAATTTCATGGGCTGGGTGGATGACGTGGACAAGGACGGTCACGGCGACATCGTCATGGCCGGCCTGCCCGGAGAGCCCGGAAACTGGTACCAGAATCCCGGCCCGGTAGAAGCCGGGAAGGCCGTGCGCCATTGGCAGAAACGCCAAGCCTTCGTCGACTTCGGCAACGAGAGCCCGGACATGCCGGAGATGTTCGGGGACGGCAAGCGCCAGGTCCTTTTCAATACCAACGACGGTTACTTCTGCTGGGCCGAACCCAATCCCAAATCCATCGACTCGGCGTGGTTGGTGCATCGCATCAGCACCAAGAAGGGCTCGGCCGAATACAAATACACCCATGGCTTGGGTCATGGGGACGTCCATGGCGACGGCCGCATCGACCTGCTCGAGAAGGACGGATGGTGGGAACAGCCGGCTTCCCGCGCGGGCGATCCGGTCTGGACCTTCCACGCCTTCGCGTTCAACCGGGGCGGTTCGCAGATGATCGTGTATGACGTCGACGGCGATGGCGATGCCGACGTCATCTCCACCTACGAGGCCCACAGCTTCGGCTTGGCCTGGTACGAGCAGATCAAGGGCGGCTCCGGCCTGACCTTTAAGACCCACTGGATACTGGCGGCCAAAGGGGCCGCGGCCATCCCGGGCATGCCCGCCTTCTCCCAGCTCCATGCCCTGGCCCTCGACGACATCGATGGCGACGGCCTGGCCGATCTCGTTACCGGCAAACGTAGATGGGCCCATGGGCCAACCGGGGACGATGAACCCAACGCTCCTCCGGTTTTATACGCATTCCGCCTCATCCGTGGCGATTCAGTGCGATATCAGCCTATCCCCATCGATTCCTCCAGCGGTATCGGTACCCAGCTCGAGATGCAGGACCTGAATGGGGACGGCCGGAAGGACATTTTGATCGGGAACAAAAGCGGGACCTTTATCTTCTATAAGGACGGGAAGACCATTCGGATCCTATCGGAAAAGTCCCGAGCGATACTTCCATACGCTCCCATCGAATGCGACCCGCTCGGTCGAACGTTAGGGTCGGTAAGGCCTCTTTGGGGTGGTGGAGTGTGGCCGGCGCATTTTACTCTTGCAAGACCGCCGGATCTAAAGTAATTTTACCAGACAGAGCGAATTCCGCCATACCTTTACAGGTTTCCGCGGAAGGGCTCTGGCCTAGGACGATGGTGTTATCCAATCCCACAGTTGACTGCTCAAATCGAGTCTCCGAGGACCTTGATAATTCCTTGTTCCGTGACCCCAACCCTCTCAATAGTATCCAAGGAGACATATGAATATTTACGTTGGAAACCTCGCTTTCAGCGTAACGCAGGATGAGCTTACCGAAGCCTTCGGCGCGTTTGGTAAGGTCACCTCGACCAAAATCATCATTGACCGTGAGACCGGCAATCCGCGCGGCTTCGCATTCGTGGAAATGGCCGATCAGGGTGAAGCCCTCAAGGCCATCCAGGGAATGAACGGCGTCCAGATCCAAGGCCGCCCGATTTCCGTGAATGAAGCCCGTCCCCGCGTACCGGGCGGCGGCGGTGGCGGTGGCGGCTTCGGCG
This sequence comes from Fibrobacterota bacterium, assembly GCA_023249635.1. GTDB lineage: Bacteria > Fibrobacterota > Fibrobacteria > UBA11236 > UBA11236 > Chersky-265. The sequence goes on along the minus strand of JAHFCH010000138.1, from coordinate 13,314 downwards.
GCCCCCGTGGTGGTGGAGGCGGCGGCGGCGGTGGCTCCCGCGGTGGATACGGCGGCGGTGGTGGTGGCGGCGGCGGCGGCGGTGGCGGTCAGCGCAATCGCTGGTAAGCGACTACCCAATCCGGGTTCGGTCCCTCGTCCGATACCCTAGCAATTCAGGCCCCGCCCCAAAGGCGGGGCTTTTTTTTGGCCTAAACACCATAATTCCCGGTGGTTTGCGACAGAAATCGCAAAAAACACCGGGGGTGGGTACGCTTGTCCCCGCATTAAGTTGCGAACCGTGTTGTTAATCCGCCGCGCATCCCTTAAAATCTCTAATATGCGAAGGTTCGCCTGGCCCTGGTTATGCCTGGGCTTCGTTCTAATTGCGCTTGCCGCCAAGCCTTGCGCCGCTTTTTCTTCCGAGGCCAAGGACGGCGGTAAGGCGGAGCTGCGCGTGATCGCGGTGATGGATCCCATCGATCTGCACTCCATGAAACCGGATGCCGAATGGGGCGACTTCCTGCGCAAAAGTTTTGCCGCCAATTCCAAGTGGCGCGTCATTACCCGCGATACGCTGATTGCGAAGTTCAAGGACTACAAACTCGACCCCAAGGCTCCCTGCCACGAATTCCAATGCGCCTTCGACGCGGGCAATATCCTCTCCGCCGAATTCGTGCTCTTCGGATCGGTCACCAGCCTGGATGATCTCTACGCCTATACGCTCAACCTGGTGCACGTACCCACCTCGCAAACCATCTGGTCGCGGGTGGGCGAGATCCGCAAGCGCCAGATCGGCACGCCTTCTTCGGCGATGGAGGCCACCTTTGCGCAGATCGCCGGGGATCTTGGTCCCGACCAGGTGCGTACCGGGCGCCGCGACAAGCGGGGCCTGCTCACCGTGCTCGACCTGAGCGCCGCGGGATCTACGCCCTCGCGCATCATGGCGGAGCGCGTAGCCACCCATCTGCTGGCTTCGCGGAACTACGATATCATGGGCCGCAAGGAGATGGAGGAATTGCTCACCGCTTTGGGAATCAACAAGGCCGGCTTCGCGCCCACCGACACCGCCATCTATACCTTGGGCGGCAAGATGGATATCACCCACCTGGTCTACTCGCGCCTCTTGGCCACCAAGGACGGCGGGCTGCAATTGCAACTGGCGTTGTACGATATCGGCGCGCGCCGGAAGGTGCGTGAATGGCCCTCCCAATCCACCATGGATTTCAGGAAACTGCTGGAGTTCGAGGACAAATTCTTCAACAGCCTTTTCAAGCTGCCGGAATACGATGGCGGAGCCTCCACCATCAGCACGGCGCCGCGCTGGACATGGGCCGGGGCCGGCCTTTCCCTGGTCGCGGGCGCGGCCTGCGGGTATCTGGCCTACGCGTCCAATAAGGATGCGGATAAGGAATATGCGCGCTTCCAGGAGGCGCGCTCCCGCGAAACGGCGGAGAGCCGGCAGGCCAAGGTCATCGATAAGGAACGCAGCACAGTGATGTGGGGCATCATGGGCGGCGTAAGTCTCGCGGGAGCCGGCGGGTTCCTGGTATTTTCGTTTTGAGGGAACGCGCTAGGGAGCGTAATGGGGTTCCGGCGGCCTGGCCGCCCGGGATCGGGGGATGGGGAAGATGAGATACGTTAAGCTGACGGCGGGATTGCTGGTCTTGGGCGGCGCCTTGGTGGCGTGCCGTCACGAATTCGAGAGCCCATACCTTCCCGGCAGCCCGGGCTATGCGGGCGACGATTGGACCCGGGACGGCGACCATAACGGGGTCGCGGACAGCTTGGACAAGTATTCCCCGGGATGCCTGCTGCCCCCCAAGCAGTGCATCGACAACGCCAAGATCATCAGCAAGATCCCTCCGGGCGAAGATCATCTGCTCGCGCGCGATATGCTGCTGTGGGTCGGCGATACCGCACGTAGCCCCAACCTGGAGTGGAGCCCGGCCGAGGGCGTATTACGCGGTTACCTGCTTACCAGCTCGAATCCCAAGGTGGCCAGTATCGTGGGCGGCAAGGTCCTCGCCGACTCGGTGGGCAGCGCCATGATTACCGTGACGGTTCCCGGTATGGAAATCCTCGCGACCTCTTTCATCGCCAAGGTGGTGGCCCAGGGCAAACGCGTCGAATCGATATCCGCGAAAGACCTGACCCTGCAGGTCGGGCAGGATACCTCGGCGATGCTTACCTGGGTACCGGCGGATGCCGACTACCAGGATTATTCCCTCACTTCCGATCGGCCCGACATCGCGCGCATCATCGGTGGGCAGAAGATCCGCGGCGTATTCGCCGGCAAGACCACCATCGCAGTACAGACCATGGACGGCGCGCGCAAGACCGCCTTCTCGGTAACGGTCGCCAGCGGTCCCGAAGTCATTTACGCCAGCTCCATCACGGCTGACCCCATGTACCTGGTCAAGGACGGAGGGGCCCAGAAACCCAACGTCCGTTGGTACCCTGCCGGGGTAACCGATAGGGTTTACAAGCTGCTGCCGATTCTGGAATCGGTCAAGGACCGCCCCATCGACGTGACCGCGGACAGCCAGTCCATCGTGCCCCTCGCGGCCGGCAGTTGCGAAGTACTCATCATCGCCCTGGACGGGAGCGGCAAGGCCTCGAATTTCACGGTAACGGTTTCGGCTTCGTCCGTGCCGGTGCAAGGCCTCAAGGCGACGGACCTGAACGTGGTGCTGGATGGAGGCACGGTGCAGCCGCGCCTCACCTGGATCCCGGCCGATGCCACCAACCGCAAGTACACGCTTTCCTCCAGCGATCAGACCGTGGCGCTCCCTTCGTCGGGAATGATCGATCCCATCGGTCTGGGCGTGGCCGATTTCACCGCCACCTCGGACGACGGGGCCTTCTCCGCGGTATTCAAGGTCACGGTAGGCCGTCCCGATACCGCCGTGCATGTCGATTCGGTGCAGGTGGCCGCGTTGTCACTGGCTATCGGCGAAGAGCATAAGATTACCCCCGTCCTGTACCCGGCCAATGCGGGTAATTCCCATTTCACCCTGGCCTGCGAAGACACCACCGTTGCGGGCGTCAGCGGCGAAAAGTTGAAAGGCCTGAAGAAGGGCACCACCAACGTCCGCCTTACCATGGTCGACGGCGGCCGTACGGCTGATTTCAAGGTCACGGTCTACGCGCCCACCATCCCGGTGCAAATGGTGACGGTCGATTCCATGTCGACCGTGGTCGGCACCGACGCCGGCTTGAGCATCACCTGGACGCCCTCCAACGCATCCAACCTCAACTACACCCTGGTCTCGCAGGATACCAATGTGGTGACCATCATGAACGGCACCCGCGTCTACGGAAAGTCGGTAGGCAATGCCAAGGTTACCTTGCGCTCCGCGGACGGGCCCACGGCCACTTTCCAGGTGCTGGTGAATGCCAAGGCCGTGCACGTGACTTCCATCTCCGCCGCCAATTTCCAGATGAACCTGGGGGATACCAAGGATCCCGCCTTGGTCTTCTATCCCGCCAGCGCTACGGATAAATCCTATACCCTGAAGGCGGCGGCCGGATCGACCGTCATCGGGATTTCCGGCTCCAATCGCGTAGTCGCCAATGCCCCCGGCAAAGCCCCGCTGACGGTAACGCCCAACGACAATCCCGCCGCCGCCGTTGTCTGTACCGTGACCGTGGTGGCCATCGTCAAGTCCATCACCGCGCTTGATGATACCCTGCGTATCGGCGCGGGAGACAAGGACGCGACACCGAAATTCACCTTCGACCCGGCCAACGCCACCAGCAAGGAATTCCAGCTGAAGGCCGACGACACCACCATGATCAAGGTTTCCGCCAGCGGCAAAGCCTACCGCGGCCTCCGCAAAGGCAAATCGAACGTGGTCGTGAAGGCCCTGGACGGTTCGGGAAAAGCCGATACCTTCTCGGTGGTGGTCATCCTGCCGGTGGTTTCCATGACGGTCAAGGACTACACCATGAAGGCCACGGATACCGTCCTGTTCAGCACCACTCCCTTGTTCACCTGGGTTCCCGACTCGGCCTCGAACAAGAACTGGACCTTGATTTATACCTACCCCAACCTGGTACCGGCCCCCTCGACCGTGGTCCTGATCAAAAACGGATGGCAATTGCTGGCCCAGGGACCGGGTACGGCTTCCATCGTGGCCATCTCGCTGGACAACTGGGCCCTTAGGGATACCTTCACGGTAACCGTAACCCAGCCGGTCACGGGCATCACCGCGGCCAACGTCACCATGAAGCTGGGCGATCCCGACGTGGCGCCCACCATCACCATCCTGCCCGCCAACGCCACCGATAAGGGGTGGGTATTCGGGAGCCTCAGCACTTCCATCGCCACCGTGGTGGCCGGTAAGATCCACGCGGTAACCGGAGGCGTAGCCAACTTCGGCGCGCGCAGCACCTCCGATACCACCAAATACGTAGTCTTCACGGTTACCGTCAGCGTTCCGGTGACTTCGGTTACGGCCGCGGATCTTTCCGTGCGCATCGGCGAGGGCGCCAAGGACCCGGTCCTGACCTGGAATCCGGCCACCGCTACCAACAAGGGCTACACCCTAACCTCGACGAATACGGGCATTGTTTCCATCAATGCCAACAAGGTACAGGGCGTGGCGCCGGGCGTGGCCAACGTCATCATCTCGACGACGGACGGAAACAAGCTGGATACCTTCGCGGTCACCTCGATACAGCCCGTGGCTTCCTTCAGCGCTGCCGATATGGCCATGCGCCTCGGCGATGCGGATCGGGATCCCACCATCACCTGGAACCCGGTTTCCGCGACCAACAAGAACTATACCCTGAGCGGTGGCGCGACGGGCATAGCCACCGTGGTTTCCAACCGCGTGCATGCGGCAGGCGGGGGCACGGCGAACATCATAGTTACCTCGACGGACAACGGAAAGTTGGATACCTTCGTGGTAACGGTGGCGGTACCTGTCGATGGCATCCAAGGCCAGGGATTCACCATGAAAATGGGGGACGAGGACGTCACCCCCACCATCACCATCACCCCGACCAATGCGAGCAACAAGGGTTGGTATCTGGTAAGCAAGGATGAAACCAACGCCACCATCGTGGGCGGGACCCACATCCACGCGGTAAGCCGCGGCGACGTGGATATCGTTGTGGTTTCCTCCGACAACGACAAGATTACGGATACCTTCAAGGTCACGATCAAGAATGCGTTCGGGTTCTGACGGAGATGCGGGGGAAAAAAGGTTTAAGGTCTAAGGTTTAAGGGAAGAAAACTTCCCTCCACATTTAATCCTTAGACCTTAGACCTTAAACCTGAATCCAAAACGGCCGCACCCGGTCTCACCCTGCCGTCGAGGCAATCCGCTTCACGAGCTCCTTGTATCCTGCCAGGTACTTCTCCGCTACCACCACCACGTTGGCAGCGGTGTAGCCGAACTTCTCGTCCAGCACCTTGAACGGGGCCGAGGCGCCGAAACGCTCCATGCCGAACACCTGTCCCAGCGGGCCGACGAGGCCCTGCAGGTTCGCCGGCAGTCCGGCGGTCCAGCCCAGGGTAGGCGCGGTCAGAGGCAGCACGGTTTCGCGGTACTGGGGCGCCTGTTCCTTGAACAAACCTTCCGAAATGGCCGAGACCACCTGGACCTTGAGGCCCTTCTTGACCAGCAGTTCCGCGCCTTCGAGCAGCAGGGAAACTTCCGAACCGTTGGCGACGAGCACCAGGTCGGGCTTGCCCCCCGCTTCGCGTACGATGTAGGCGCCTTTGGCCGCGCCTTCCAGCGCGTCCTGGTAACGGGTCGAACCGCTCTTGGCCGGCGCGTCGTTCACGGGCTGACGGGTGAGGATGAGGCCGACCGGGGTCTTGGCTTCCAGAGCCATTTTCCAAGCCACCGAGGTCTCGGCGCCGTCGCAGGGACGCAGAACGAGCATGCTGCGATGGCCTTCGAGGTTGGCCATCTTCTCCAGCAGGCGGATCTGGTATTCCTGCTCGATGGGCTGATGGGTGGGGCCGTCTTCGCCGACGCGGAAGGCGTCATGCGTCCAGATGTAGATGGTATGAATGCCTTGGATGGCGGCCAAGCGGATGGCGGGCTTCTGGAAATCGGAGAAGGCGAAGAAGGTACCGCCGGCGATGAAGCAACCGCCGTGCATGGAAATGCCGGTCATGATGCCGGCCATTGTCAGCTCTGCCACGCCGGACGGCAGGAAGGCGCCGGAGAAATCCTCCCGCGTGAAGATCTTCGTCTTCTTGAGGAAGCCTTCGGTGTAGTCGCTGTCGGCGAGATCGGCCGAGGTCACGATCATGTTCTCGACCTTGGAAGCCAGGACCGCGAGCACGTTCTTGGAGGCGGCGCGGGTGGCTTCGTTGGGCTTTTGCTCGATGGCGGAGAAGTCGATGGGGGGCAATTGGCCCGAGTGGAATTGGGCCCATTTCTTGGCCAGATCCGGATTGGCCTTTTCCCAGGCGGCCTGCAGCCCCTTGGCGTCCGCGGCGGCCTTGGCCTTCTCCACGAGCACGGCGGCCATGGCTTCCTTCACGTCGGCGAAAAGCTGAAAGGGTTCGGCGGGGTCGCCGCCCAACACCTGGATGGTCTTGTCGATGGAGGCTTCCGTCTTGGAGAGCGGATTGCCGTGCATCTTTGGCGAACCTTCGTACTTGGAACCGTCGGCGCGCACCGCGCCTTTGCCCATGATGGTCTTGCCCACGATGAAGGTCGGCCGGGATTTTTCGGCCCAGGCGCGCTTCATCGCGGCGCGCATCTGATCGAAGTCATGGCCGTCCACGGTCTCCACGTGCCAGCCCCATGCCTCGTACTTCTTCGCGGTATCCTCGGACATGGTGTCCTTGGTCATGTGCGAGAGTTGCACGTCGTTGGAGTCGTAGAACATGATGAAGTTGGCCATGCCCAGATGGCCCGCCAAGCGGCCCACTCCCTGGGACACTTCCTCTTCCACGCCGCCGTCCGAAATGTACGCCACGGTCTTATGCTCCATCCAGTCGCCGAAGCGCGCGCGCAGGAAGCGCTCCGCGATGGCGGAACCCAGGCCCATGACATGGCCTTGGCCCAGGGGACCGGAGGTGTTTTCCACTCCGCGATGGGGTTCGTATTCGGGATGGCCCGGGGTGGGGCTGCCCCATTGGCGGAAATTCTTCAGGTCGTCCATGCTGTAGGCGCCGATGGTCGACAAGGTGGAATAGAGCATGGAGGAAAGATGGCCGGCATCCAGGAAGAAACGGTCGCGGTTCTTCCAGGTCAGATCCTTGGGATCGAAGCGGAGGAATTCGGCGTACAGCAGGGCCATGAAGTCGGCGCCGCCCATAGGGCCGCCGGGATGGCCCGATTTCGCGCGTTCGGGCATGGAAGCGGACAGAATGCGGATATTGTCGGCGATGCGTTTCAGTTTGGAATTGTCCAAAGTATTGGCTCCTTCATTTCATTTGGGTGCGCGAAAAAGTAGTTAAACGGAAAAACCCGTTTCGCCCCCGGAATCCGTTATTTTATAATCAATCCTATGACAACTCCTAACAAAATCCTCAGGCCCGTCGATCCTTTCACTTTGGAAGCCGCCGGGGAATACCCCGTGGCCGATTTTGCCGCCCTGAAGGCGGTCGTGGCCCGGGCCCGCGCGGCGGCTGTGCAATGGCGGCTGGTACCGGTCGCCCAAAGGGTGGAATACCTGCGCGCCGGGCTGCAATGGTTCGAGGCCAACCGTGCGGCCATCGCCATGGAGATCACGCGCTCGATGGGTAAGCCCATCCAACAATCCGAAAACGAGCTGAAGGGCTTTTTCGAACGCGCCCATTGGCTGGCCAACGCCGCCGAGGAGGCCCTGGCGCCGGACCTGCTACCGACCAAGGCCGGATTCATCCGCCGCATCGAGCATGCGCCCCTGGGGGTGGTCCTGATCATCGCGCCTTGGAACTACCCCCTCCTGACGGCCGTAAACGGGGTGGCCGCCGCCTTGCTCTCCGGCAATGCCGTCATCCTAAAGCACAGCAGTCTGACCCCCGGCGTCGGCGAGCATTTCGCCAAGGCCTTCGGCACCATGGGGCCAATCGGGGACATCCTGCAGGCCGTGGTGGCCGGGCATCAGGACATCGGCAAGGTTATCGAGAACTGCGACATCGATCACGTGGTTTTCACCGGTTCCGTGGAAGGGGGACTCTCGGTGCAACGGCAATTGGCCAACCGCTCCGGGGTCGCCAACCGCTTCATCGACAGCGCCCTGGAACTGGGCGGCAAAGACGGCGCCTACGTCGCCGCGGATGCGGACGCGGAGAAGGCTGCGGCCGACCTGGTGGACGGGGCCATGTACAATGCCGGGCAATCCTGCTGCGGCATCGAACGGGTCTACGTGCACAAGGATCTCTACCAGGATTTCCTGGGCCGCTGCGAAGCCCTGGTCGCCGGTTACGTGCTGGGCAATCCCGCGCAACACGGCACTTCCATGGGACCGCTCTCCACGGCCAAGTCGGCCGAAGGCATGCTCAAGCAGGTGCAGCTCGCGCATAGCCAGGGCGCCCGCATCATCACCGGAGGCAATACCCGCCTGGTAGGGAAGGGGACCTTCTTCGAGCCGACCCTCATTACCGGCGCCGATCACCGCATGGAGGTGATGCGCGAGGAGAATTTCGGCCCCATCCTGCCGGTGGTCCCGGTGCGCGACGATGAGGAGGCCGCCCGCCTGGTTAACGATTCCCCCTACGGCCTTACCTCGGCCATCTACACCCGCGACCCGGAACGGGCGGAACGTTTCGCCGCCGCCGCCGATACCGGCACCGTCTTCATGAACCGCTGCGATTACCTGGACCCGGCCCTGCCGTGGACCGGCGTGCGCGATAGCGGGCGGGGTACTTCGCTATCCAAGTACGGTTTCCTTTCGATGACGCGGCGGAAGGCGATCCATTTCCGGGTCGGATGAATGATGATTTGGGCGCCTTAGCCTCAGGGCGGGGCAATCGATGGCGCAACGCGTTTTCGGGAAAAAGAGTACACTTTGCGGGTGAGGAACATGGAGAGGGTACAGTGGCGATAGCAGCACATCGTCGGGCGTCGGGCGTTGGGCGTCGGGCGTTAAGAAAATACATTGGGCATTTTCTTGCTTCCTGTTCTTCATCCTTTCGCCCGACGCCCGACGCCCAGGGGCGTAGCTGTGGACTCGCAGCCGCGGCCCGTACGCCAAAGGGTGGCTCCCCGGTAGCACCTCCTGTTCTAAATCCCGCTCGTTCCCAAGTACCCCTCTTCATCCGCCCCACCCCCGAGGACCCATGAGCAAACCCCGCCCCAAAGCCAAACCGGCCGCTACCGGGGAGGTTCAAAAAAAGATCTCCTTGTGGCAGTCCCAAGGCATCACCCGCATCAAGCTCGGGCTTACCGACATCGATGGGGTGATGCGCGGCAAATACATCTCCCTGGATAAATTCGCCTCGGTGGCCGAATCGGGAGGGGCCTTTTGCGATTGCGTGCTGGGCTGGGACGTCGAGGACAAGCTGTACGACAACGTGAAGTACACGGGTTGGCATACCGCGTTTCCCGATGCGCCGTTCCGCCTCGACCTTTCCACCGAACGCCGCTTGGCCGACGAGAACGACATCCCCTTCTTCATCGGTGAATTCACCGACCCCAAAAGCGAGGGCGGACCGGGCGCCAAACGCCATCCCCTATGCCCGCGCGGCCTGTTGCAAACCATCCTGGACCGGGCCAAGGGCATGGGCTACGGGGCGCGCATCGGATTCGAATACGAGTTCTTCGTTTTCGACGAGACGCCGCATACGGTGCGGGAGAAACGTTACAAGAACCTGAAGCCCCTGACCCCGGGCAATTTCGGCTATTCGGTGCTACGCAATTCGGTGGAATCGGATCTGTTCACGAGGCTGATGGACTACCAATTATCCCTGGATTGCCCCATCGAAGGGCTGCATTGCGAGACCGGCCCCGGCGTCATCGAAGCGGCCTTGGCCAATGACGAAGCCTTGCGCGCCGCCGACAAGGCGGCCATCTTCAAAACCTTCACCAAAGTGTTCTTCCAGAAGCGCAACCTGTTGGCCACCTTCATGGCCAAATGGTCCCTGGATTACCCCGGCCAAAGCGGGCATTTGCATCAAAGCCTGTATTCCCTTAAGAGTGGGGATCCCGTATTCCATAAGGCCGGCGGCCGCGAGGGCATGAGCCCGCTGATGGAAAGCTATGTGGCGGGCATGCAGAAATACCTGAAACCGTTCCTGTGCATGTGCGCCCCTACCATCAACAGCTACACGCGCCTGGTCAAGGGCGCGTGGGCCCCGACCAGCGCGACCTGGGGCGTGGAGAATCGGACGACATCCTTGCGCGTCATCCCCGGCAGCGCCAAATCCCAGCGCATGGAATTCCGCCTGGGCGCCGCCGACGGCAATCCCTATCTGGTGGCCGCCGCCTGCATCGGCGCAGGGCTGCTGGGCATCGAGCGCAAACTCAAACTGGGGCCTCCGGTCAAAGGCAGCGCCTACGAAGTACAGGATTCCCTGCCCGAGGAATTGAAATTGCCCAGCAACCTGCGTGACTCCCTGGGGAACCTGCGGGCCAGCAATGAGGCCAAGGAACTTTTCGGCGCCGATTTCGTGGACCACTTCGCGAACTCGCGGGAGTGGGAAGTGCGCGAGCATGAGCGGCAGATTACCGATTGGCAATTGGCCCGGTATTTCGAAATCATTTGAAGCGGGGATCAAGCAGCATGCAACAATTCAATTTCCCCACCATCATCCTCTTCGGGAACGGGGCCCTCGCGGGTCTCGCGGAACGGCTGCGCGGGCAGGTGCGTAAAGCCCTGATCGTGACCGATGCCACCTTGGTCAAGGCCGGCTTGGCCGCTACCGTAACATCCGAGTTACAAGCCCGGGGCGTGGACTCCGTCGTGTTCGACGGGACGCATCCCAACCCCATTGAAGAGAATGTGGAGAAAGGGCTGCAGGCCTGGCGCGAGAACGGGTGCGACGCCCTGATCGCCTTGGGTGGGGGCAGCCCGATGGATACCGCCAAGGTGATCCGCTTGATGGCGACCCATACCGGCCCGCTGGCGCAATACGATGACGCCAAGGGCGGGGACAAGCTCATCAACCAGCCCATGCCTCCGCTCTATGCCATTCCGACCACTTCAGGTACGGGCAGCGAAGTGGGGCGGTCCGGAGTCATCATCCTGCGGGCTACGGGCAAGAAGACCATCTTCTTCCATCCCCGCCTGATACCGGACATCGCCGTGCTGGAGCCTTCCCTGACGGCCGGCCTGCCGCCGCATATCACCGCGGCTACCGGCATCGATGCTTTCACCCATTGCCTTGAGGCCTATTTCGTCAACTCCTTCCATCCTCTCGCCGACGGCATTGCCCAGGAAGGCATCCGCCTCATCCTTAAGGCCATGCCTGCAGCGTACGCCAACGGCAAGGACCTGGAAGCCCGCGGTGCCATGCAGATGGCCGCCGCCATGGGGGCCACCGCTTTCCAAAAGGGCCTTGGCATGATCCACTCCCTGGCCCATCCGCTCTCGGCCCGCTATAACACCCATCATGGCTTGGCCAACGCCTTGCTGCTGCCCGACGCCCTGGCCTTTCTGGAATCCCGTCCCCTGGACGCGGCCGCCAAAGCCAAGATGGCGCGCATGCAGGATCTGTTCCGCGAGGCGGGCATGGCCAAGGCCACGCTCTCCGAATCCTGCCGCGGCTTCTTCAACGCCTTGGGGGTACCCTTCGGGTTACGCAACCACAAGGTGCCCCAAGCGGATCTGGCGCCGCTTGCCCAGGACGCCTTTGAAGATACCTGCCATGCCTCCAACATCATCCCCGTGAAGCTGGAGGATATGCTGGCGGTGTACACGGCGGCCTGGTAGGCGGCTGTTCCCAAAATCCGGCCCCGGGAGCGGGTCCGGGTCCTTGCTTCGTTATCATTCCCGCATGCCCCGGATTTTTCGCGTAGCCTTGATTCTACTGGCCATCGATTTCGCTTACGGCGAAGAAGTGCTGCCGTACCCGCTCGTCCTCTCTTTTTCCGGTTCTGCCGGCGTAGGCGCCGAAGGCCCGGCCTTCGGAGGCAAGCTCGGCATCCATCGCAACCGGTTGGTGGCGGGCGTCCTGGGCATGGGCGCTATGGAAATGGGGCTCGATAACAAATACCCGAACGAAAGCCATGCCAAGGGAGCCCTATTCGGGGGGTATTCCGAGGCCAATGGGAACACCTATGGCCAAGCCGTGATCGGGCCCTCCTTCAACTATTTCAAGCGTCGTGGGGCCCATCTGGGGATCGACGCCGCGTGCGAGCGGGAGAGCCGCCTGTTCTGCGCGGACAGTTACGAAACCGAGGAAGAATATCCGTTCGGGGTCGCGTGGGAATTGAGCGGTGGCCTGCATGCGGGGTTCCTCGGGATCGGTCTTTCCCTGGGAGGGGATTTTAACCTGTATGCTCCCGATGTCCATCTTTCGCTCGATCTCTGGTTGGGCTACGCCCGATATCCGTCCCAGGGCCCGGCGCCGCAACCGGCGCGGGGCGATGTCCTACTCGCGGGATTCTATGAATCCGTAGGCGGCAAAGGGATTTGGCTGGAGAAGCGGCATGATTTCGACGGCTGGTACCTTGCGCTCACCTTCGCGGGGGATCGGAGGAAATGGAAGGATGCCGAACGCTATGCGGAGGCGCGCATCTGGAGCGCGACCCCGTGCCTGCAAGCCGGGAAATCGTGGTCATGGGGCCGCAACGAGGCCTCCCTTTCGACCGGGGCGGGCGTGATGTTCGGCCGCGGGGACGTGACCCGTCGTCGCCTACTCGATCTTAACTTGCCCGTGGAGACCGCCTGGCTCTACCATTTTCCCTGGTTGTCGGCCGGCTTATATGGGGGCGTGAATCTCAACCAGGCCGCGGCAGGGATATTTTACGGGGCGTTACTGGGCGTTTAGCGTTCCTGCCGGTGGGACGGTCCGACCGTCCAAAGTATTCACCACCATCGTACCCGTGCCGGCGCCCGAAGTGATTAATGCCATGATCTTTCCCCCGACCGTCCGGCGCCATGCCAGCGGCCGTGGGGCCTGGCCGGCCAAGCGTGCGGACGTCGGCACCGGAATAGTCGGCTCCTTGTCCCCGTACCACACCTTGATGACGCGCCCCTTGCTCCAACGCACGTTCTCGGTCTGGAAGCGCGTCGAGACGTAGATGGCCCCGGCCGCGTCCATCTTGATGTCGATGGGATTGTAATCATCGGCCTTACCGTCGGGCAGGTTGAAGGGCCCGAAGTCTTCCGGGTCCTTGCTGCCGGGCGCGATAACATGCAGGTTACCCCCGATACCGCGCACTTGCCCCAGGAAGACCTTGCCTTGGTAGGCCGCGGGGAAGTTCGTCCCGGTATA
>JAHFCH010000006.1:58358-76744 GCA_023249635.1 Fibrobacterota bacterium | reverse complement strand
CCTTATTGTAGTACCGTATCACTTCCTCCAGCGAGCCCAGGGACCCATCGTGCAAATACGGTGGACTCAAAACCACATTGCGGAGGCCGGGAGTTTTGAAGGCGCCATTGAGCGTCGCTCCCGGTACTATTTTTGCACGCCCGATATCACCGTCCCCCAAACCAATGTTGTGGAAACTCTCGTCAGTGAAGTTGGGCCCACTGTGGCAGGCTACGCAATTCGCCTTGTGGGTGAACAGCTCCATCCCGCGAACGGCTTCGGGAGCCATTGCCGTCTTATCTCCTTGGATGTACATATCGAACGGGGAGTTCTTACTGATCAAAGTCCGCTCAAATGCGGCGATTGCCTTTCCAATGTTCTCTTTCACGAGCCCGCTTTTCCCGTAAACCTTGGCGAATGAATTTCGGTAGTACCCCACCTGCCTCAATCTGAAAAGCAAGCTGTCGATAGGCATATTCATCTCTCCTGGGGATTGGATAGGCCCCAAGGCCTGCTCTTCCAGCGAACCGGCCCGGCCGTCCCAAAAGAAAACTGTGCTCCAGGCAAGGTTGTAGATGTGTGGGGTGTTGCGGCCAAGCCCAGCTCCCATTGTTCCGTGGCCCTTGGCCATCCCGTCACTGAAGCCTAAATCGGGATTGTGACAACTGGCGCAGGACTCCCTATGATTTATGGAAAGCCGGGTATCGAAGAAGAGCGTCTTTCCCAAATCCACTTCAAGATTGGTGGGGGGATGTCCGTCCGGAAACTCAATGGTAGAGGTGTCAGGAACACCGATTTCCTCCGCCGATCCGGAAACGGCAAGGCAAAGTTGCACGCAGCAACAACCGAGGAGGAATCGGAGAGCCTCGCGTTTCAACTTCATATCAAGGTTCCTCGGTGGCCAAACCCGGTTTTGGGAGTTCAGCCTAGCCATCTTATGACCATTTTCTGACCACGTCAACGAAATCCATCAGGATGACTGCGTAAAAAACCCCAATTGGATATAATTCCGGAGTATGGCCCGATTCAAGACGATCAACGCAAAATTGGTGTTGCTCATCTCCCTTATCCTATCAGGAGCGATCTTGGCGATCCTTTTTGCAACGGAGCGGATTCTGGTCCGGTTCCAACGGAAATCGGTCGAACAGGATTTGCAACAAACCGAGCTATTGGTAAACGCGCTTATCACCTCCAAACTGGCCGAATTGAAAGTGCAGTCCCAACTGGTAGGCGAACTTCCCATACTCAACTCGGTAGTGGAAAACGGGGAAATAAACACGTTGAGGGATGTTGGAAAATCGTACCGGGAAAATTTGCGGGTACCCATTTTCGATATTCTCGGAAGGGATGGCGGAGTCCTTGCAAGCATTGGCGAAGGTTTAAATCCACAGGACACGTCGGTGACCGCTTTCTCGCGAAAGATCATGGAGACGGGAAGTTCCTACACCATTCTTCCGCGCGGCGATAAACTCGCCCTGCTGGCAGGCTCGATTATCGGTACCGAGGAGGATGCCGGTGGCGTACTCCTGTTAGGCGTGGATCTGGACAGTATTTTTGCCGATCGCATCCGAGAGTACACCAAAGCGGAAATCACGTTTCTGCGCGATGGGCGGATTAAAGGGTCTTCCCTAACGGCTGAGGAAGCGACCGGTCTTGAATCCCTCTTTGCCCTTGGAAAAGCAGGCACTCATACGATGAACAGGACCAGGTACTTGTCAGGGAATGCCTATGCGCTCAAGACCCATTCATTGCGGAACGAAGAAGGCGCCGAGGCGGGACAGGTTACAATCTTATTGTCATTATTCGAGCATCATAAAATTTTGTCCACCGTGAAATACAGTTTGATCGGAATAGGGATATTCGTATTCCTTGCTGCTTGGGGCCTTTCTTTTCGATTCTCCTTCACCTTTACCAAACCCATAGCCGATGCGGTCAGGTTCGCCCAGAAATTGGCAGCTGGTGACCGCAATACCCCGATAGAAATTAACCGATCCGATGAACTCGGTACGTTGCAAGACTCGTTGGAACGTATGCGTGTCGCCTTGAAGGAACTCGTCGAAAACCTTGACGCGAAGGTTAAAGACGGGATTCGCCATGTTACGAATATACAGGATAACCTGGACAGCGGTTTTCTCATTTTCGACTCCAGTGGAATCATCCAGCCCGGCTATTCGAGAATTTCAGAAGAATATTTCGGGAAGGTGCTCGCAGGGCAAAAAATCGAGGCGATTCTCTCCATTGGTTCCGATGAGCGGCAAAACTTCGAGACCTGGAAAGAAGTCCTCTTCGGGGGGATGATGCCATTCAAGGACGCTGCCAAGCTCGGTCCGCAAAGTTACGAAAAGCTGGAGGGAAAATTCATCGAACTCACCTACCGGCCTATCACATCGGGAAAGAGCCTCCAAGGAGTGATTCTTATCGCCACCGACAGGACCTTGGAAAAAAAATTGTCGAGGAAATTTGAATTGCAAAAGGAGAAAGTCGATCTGATTTTGAAGATATCGGCCAACCCGGCTGCTTTTATCGGGTTTGTCGAGGATTCCCGGGAAATGATCCGCACGCTGGAAGGTCTCATTGAGGGCGATACTATTTCCGAAGTCGATGCGTTTCTCCGCCTCCTCCATACGCTTAAGGGAAATTCTGCCATGTATCATTTTGCGGAAGCCAAGGATATTGCACAGTCTCTCGAAGACAAATTGTCAGGGCTACTAACACCGGAAGAGACTCTCGACGATACCGAGAAATTGAGGTCAGGCCTGGCATCGCTACGCGAGGCTTTGGAAAAGGTCTTGCAGGAGAACAAGGCTTTGGTGGGAGATGTTTTGGTTGAACCGGGAAGCATGCGGCGGCTGACAGTACACGTTTCGGCCCTTTCCAAACTCGAAAAATCGATACTCGCCAAATTCGGCAAGGAGTCGGAAATATTTGGGACGTTCATGGAAACTTTGATCCTCGACCCATTTATCGATGCCCTGCGGACATACGAAGACGTCGCCCTCGAAATTGCCGGGAGAAGAGGAAAATGCATCAAACCCATTGAATGGAAAGGAAGTGGAGTCAAAGTCAGGATCTCTAGTTACAAAAGACTGATTGCCTCACTAGTGCATGCATTCCGAAATGCGGTGGACCATGGTATCGAATTGCCCGAGGACAGGGAAGCGGAGAGCAAAGATGCGGAGGGCCGACTATGGGTAATCGTCGATAAAACAACAACTGAATCCGAGATGCTCCTTATTCGGATCGGAGATGATGGGAAGGGAATAGATCCAGAGGCAATGCGGCGGAAAATTGTGGATGCCCGGCTCTTGGATGAAGATTCCGCGTCGCAACTGGATCCGGATTCCATCCTGCAATATGCGTTCAAGAACGGGTTCACGACATCAGAAACCGTTTCAGATATTTCCGGCCGGGGAGTTGGCTTGGATGCGATTGCCTACGAGGCCGGAAAATTGGGCGGCAGGGCTTGGATTAAATCAGCAAAAGGCGTTGGAACTGAGCTTTTCATAGAAGTTCCCGTTCTCAATTCATGATCGTCCTACTTCTCGCACAAATCGTGCGTAAACTTCCCTACCCTCTGTTCACAATGCATTAACATCCGCATCTATCTTTCTCAAGGCTCGTCGTAGTTTTCCCAGGCGGTATCATGGAAGATATTCAAGCTGTACGACAGGAATTGCGCACCCTGATCCGAGAATTGTATGCACCTCTGCATAGCGCGATGCATGCTGCGGGATCCCTTGCGAAAACCGGATTGGATAGTGAGCAGCGAAAAAATATCGAGATGATCGAAATCTCCTTGCGGCTTTTAAGGGAAATCATCCAGCAAGCAACCGACTTCCAGAGACGTCAGCCTTCCCTTGGGTCGATTCCTGCGGTTGAACAGACGTCCCAATACGGGATCGAAATGCACACCCTACAGCGCCTCCGAGGCATCAATGCGAATGAAGGCGTAGGCTTATTCGAGGAGCTGATTTTCGGGTTCCTAGAGCAATCCACGGCAAAGCTGTACGAATTGGAACAGTTGGTGAAAGACAAGAATCTTCCGAATACCGTACAGGCGGCTCATACCTTGAAAGGCATGAGCCTGAATTTCGGCGCGGTAGGAATGGCAAGCGAGTGCGAAAAGCTGCAACGCATGGCAGAATCCTCTGAAGAAGCGGCTCTTCCATTCACCCTTGAAAGCATCAAGGATGCATTTGCCGTTGCCCGGGAAGGCCTGATGAAATCACTCAAATCCAATGGCTCCAGCCAGCAATCTGATCTTACGCAGTGCTAGAACCCGGTCCAACGGTGAGCCAAGAATCAGCGGAATTCCGGGTGATTCGATTCCCGGTTCGGAGGCGAACTTGATTTTCCACGGAAGAGCCAGCGCTTGCCCTTGACGACATCCTTTACAATCACATTTCGATCCTGATACCGAAGTATTGTCCCTGGATAAACAGTACCTTTCACCCATATGTAACAGTCACCGGGATTGAACAGGGCGTCCTCGAGTTCCCTTATCTTTTTAGCCAGGTCGCTCTTCAAGGGCCGGAGCAATTGCAAAATGCCTCTGGCCCGCTGCTCCAAGAGCCGGGTATCCCCCTTGACATCGATACCCCAACGAACAAGGCTTTGCATTTTTTCCAACATCCGCTCCAGGAAATCCAAGTCAGTATGGATTTCCTGGAGGGCGGATTTCTTCTGAATCAATTCAGCTTCTACCTCGAAGTCCTTTCCCACCTCAAGAATCGTCTTGGAACCCGTTTCGTTTCCGGAATTATAAATTTCAATGCCAGTATACGCGATCAAGTGGCCCCCCACCACTGAATGCCCAACGGATTTCATGCTTATGGTTTTCTTGGCGCACAAATGCGCATTCACGACTTCGTTAAAGACGATGATATCAGAGTGGGATTCGATCCTCTGGTTCCGGATGAAACCAATGCTTACCGAACTCAACCTGGATTTGATCACACCTTTACCGGTGCCGGTAAAGCCGCCCTTGACCACAATAGCACCTTCGGAGACAATGGAACCATTCTCCACAATGCCTGCGATATCCACATCCCCCTTCGCATTGATTTCCAGATTATCCCGGACATCCCCTCCCACTTCAACAGAGCCGGGAAATGTGATGTTGCCGGTCTTCAAGGAAACATCATCTTTGATTTGAAGAGTGTCCACGATCTCCGGAAGACCGTTAGACATGACCAGCCGCCCGTCGCACCCGGCCACAATGAAGGCGGGGTCGGTAATTGTCAACTCGGTATTCTTCCCCAAATTTTCACCGAATGCGGTTATCTCCTTCGGGAGCAGAGGGTTGCCGTAGACATCCATACCGATCCGCCCGCTTTCAGGAGCGATAACCCTGGCCAACGGGGTACCTTTTTTAACGGTGCGGAAGTAGGAGAATGTTTTAAAATCGATACGGCCGACATTATCGGGTTCAGGAAGGGCGGGCTCCGGATTGAGGAGCAATTCCAAACTTCCGTTTTTCCCTTCAACACATGGCTTGCCCGTGAGGATAACAACGTCCTGGTTTTTCCCGGTAGAGGCGAATGCCTCCATCGTTTTCCCTATCCGGTCCATGTCCGGAGAAATGGCGAACTGCTGCCGGGAGAGATATTCCTCAAGGAATCCCACGGTCGGCTTGAAATCATCGTCTTCATCGAACCTGAGCACAAGCCGTACGGACATTTTGTCGGGCGCGATCAGAATACAGCTATCCTGGGGTGAGCGAGGCCCGAGTATTTTGAAAGTATTGTCTTCGACAACAAGTATTCCCTGCTTGAGCGCGATCCAATTGTTTCCCTCTTCGAGGATGGCGTTGCCCGGCCTAGGAAGCGAGGAACCATACGGATTCGGCGGCAGTGACTTTCCGAAAACGTCAATCCCCGGGGTTCCCGGCTTGATGGCGGAGAACCCCAGGATTACCGCCCCTTTCTGAACAACGCAGCCGGGATTAATGTCTCGTTGCAGCAACTCGAATGACTGGCTTGCTAGCCTGGCCTTCAGACTGCTTAACTCGGCGTCGGTCGACAAATAAGCCTTGAGAAGGCGCAAGCCAACCACTTCGCTTTCGGAAGAGGGAACGCCACTTGCGACGACGATGGAATGCGCCTCTTCGAGAGCCCCCGCTATATCCTCGTTTACGATGTTATTTAGAAGCTCATATACAA
The DNA here is from genome assembly GCA_023249635.1 of Fibrobacterota bacterium. Classification (GTDB taxonomy): domain Bacteria; phylum Fibrobacterota; class Fibrobacteria; order UBA11236; family UBA11236; genus Chersky-265. The sequence goes on along the minus strand of JAHFCH010000006.1, from coordinate 70,604 downwards.
TCTGAAGGCTGGACTTGTCTATGAATTCACGAGCGATGCCATTTTGAAAAAGGAGGCCGCACAAGGATTCGAGGTCGCGGAATTGTGCCTTCCATCCCTCTGGCGAAAACTCGTGAATGCGAAGTTGCGCGCTCAAGGCGTTATTGCAGGGTACTACTTCAAGCCGCACTGGGAACCTTCTCCTCCCATTTGCGGAGGATTGCAATCAGCTTTTCCCTTTCTTCTGTTTCGATTTCGGGTGGCTTGTTTACGGATTCCAGGTACTTCGAGAATTCCTTCACATCCAATGGTTTGGAGATGATCCCGATGACATTCTTGAATTTGGCCAGTTCAGGCTTTTCCTTGGACTGGAATTCGGCCATGATAAGGACCGGAGATGTGATCTTCGCGCGCAGTAAGCCTTTGATGAAACGGGACGGGTCCAGGCCCTTAGACGGCAAGCCGAGGATGATAAGCCGGTACTTCCTGGCAAAGGCATGGTGCAGGCCTACGGAAGCGGATTCAAAAGAATCCACTGAGATCTTCTTGGACTCGCAAAACCGTTCGACAAGCCTTAGAATAGCGGTCGGGTGATTGACATGGAGAAGCCTGCGCGAAACCAGGCTACTGTCCTTGGGAGCATCCACGCAGCTATTTAACTATAGGGAACGGCGGACGGTCAACTTATTCAATTCGCGGATTACGCACAGTGAGTACGGATTCCTGCCCCAGGGTGGTAAAATGTCGGGACAGGAGATTCTACTCCCTGCTATAATCGGGTACCCTCCTATGCGTGAAGCTCAAGTAAAATCCCTTATTGAGAGTAACCTTTCCAAAATTGTATTGGCTTGCACGGGGGCGGCGTATCCAACTTCTTTCCAGAACCAGCTCATAGCCTGCAAGGAATACTGGCTTGACCTTCCCATTGTCGGGCATCAACTGGTTTGTACCGAAAGGACCCAGATCCTCTCCTACATTCTTATGGAGTTGAGCTCGTTTGTGGTCGTGTCGGCCAAAATATTCCCGAATATGGCGCGCAATGAGAGTATCAAGTTGCTTGTATCCGGAAACAACGAAATCCTCAATACCGTCAGTTCGAAGCTGGCGTTCATACTTTCCAAGGTTGAAGGATGTGGCAACCCCATCGTTACGCCTCCGCTGGTGATGAACTATGCGGGCGAGAACAAGATGCCGGTCAATTGCGCTGACACCATTTTCCTGCATTGCCAATCTCCGGATTTCAGTTTCCGCTTTCTAACCACCGTGCAAATGTTATAGGGTCGGTCGACATGTCGGCGAACCATGGGAAAACGAACCTCCCTGATCTGATTGCGGAGATTGGTGCGGATTTCGAATTTTGCGCTCGAAAGGCAATCGAATTCCTTTTGAACCGCCCAACCCTTGTCCGGGAACCATTTCAATTTCAGCTGCTCACCCGGAATAGATCCGATATCCGATACGCAGTCCTGGCCGGTAATGAGGGTTATCGGGTGGAAGTTGCTCTAAGCCTCCATAGTTCGAACTTGGCCGGACTTTTTCCTGGCGAGGTGGACGGGGAAATGAAATTGGATGCAATCAGGGAGATGGTAAACATCATGTCGGGGATGCTGTTCTCGCGTCACGGATTCAACTCTCGATTTGGATACCTGCGAGCCTCAATTCCTCTGTGCGCCCTCGGGGACGAACAGGTTGCTCCCGCGTGTCGCATTTCCGGGGTCCTCATCGTGGAATCGGCCGAATTCAAACTCGATCTGACCATTAAACCAACGGAAACCAGGGATAGCATATGAAGAGAACGGTAGTAATAGTCGATGATTCCAAATTCCTGCTCCGGGTAATGCAACTATACTTTGAGAAAACCATGGATTTCGAGGTTGTAGCAACGGGGGTCAACGGGGTCCAGGCGGTGGAACTTTATCGCAGATTCCAGCCTGACCTGATCTGCTTGGATCTCACTATGCCCATCAAAGATGGCGAGGAAGCATTGGTGGAAATCATCACCGAATTTCCACTTGCCCGGGTTCTCATTATTTCCGCGCTAGGCGGCCCCTCCATCCTCAGGTGCATGAAACTGGGCGCGAAAGCGTATCTCGAGAAGCCGTTCCGGCTCGAAGATGAGGAATTTCAAAAGGATTTCAAACACACCTTGCTGGAGCTATTCACCAAATAGGCCGGTATTGATGGACTCAAAAATACAATCGGGAAATACCGAGACATTCCACATACACAACCATGCTGGTGCGATGGAGAGAGATTCGTCGCGGTTATTGTCGCAATCGAAAAGCGGGCTTCGGAAAAAGTTATTCCGGAGTGTTTCCCTGCAGTTGGCTATCGTTTTGGGAGCCGTATTCCTAATCGTAATGTCGCTTGAATTGCTCCGCATCCACAGGGATTTTCACCGTACTCAAGAAAAGATCGCTAAAGTCATCGTCCTCAATGGCAGCCGCTTGGCCCAAAGGACCGCGATGTCTCTGGCATCCCTCGTCAACAATGCACCTTACACTACAATATTCCAAATCATGTCCACAACCGTGGCTACCGATCCGGATATCCTGTATGGCATCTACATGGACGCGGATCGAAAACCGCTCGTTTCGGTTCGACCCGGCGATACGCTTTCGTCCTTTTCCCCCCTTGTCGCCCCGCTGGAAGATGCAATGAGTCTTTGGGTTTCCGGAATAACTAAAGTTCAATTCCGTTCTGTCCGGGACAATGGCGTGAGCGTAATCGAGTTCGCAGCACCGGTGGAAAAGAACGGGACGATCCTCGGCTTCGTCCGATTCGGAATTTCAGTTGAATCCATGAATTTAGACTTGCATGAATCGCGGGTGGCGTGGCGTAAGACGAAAGAGCTGACATTTTCGCTGTTCCTACTTCTCGCCTTTTCGGCCCTGATCATGGCGCTTTGGTCCTCTTCCGAATTGTCGGAGCGGATCACCAAGCCGATTCGTGCCTTGACAGGCTCGGCCATCCGCATCGCGAACGGCGATTACCGGGCCGAAATCCAATCCTCCGGCGAAGACGAAATCGCGGCGCTGGCCGTGGCCTTCGAAACCATGCGTACACGTATCCACGGCTATACTAGCGAGTTGCAATCCATGGTAGACCAAAGAGTTAAGCAGGTGAGGGACATTTTGAATAATGTCAGGCAAGGATTGTTCACATTTAACCTGGATCTCACGGTAAATTCCGATTGCTCCTCAAGCGCGCTGGAGATTCTGGGGTTTGAAGATCTCACGGGTCGAACACTCTCGCAAGTATTCCGAATGGGTTCCCATGACGAGTCCCTGTTCCGCGATTGGATCGAGGTGGTGTTGAAAAATCACCAAGTGCTCCGCTGGGAGAAATTGGCCAAGCTTGCCCCGTGCCAAGATTTTCTCTTGCCCCGCGCTTCGGGTGAAAGGCAAGTGAGGGTGGCATACCAGAAAATCGTGGACGCCGGCGGAGGCCTGATCTGCATCATGGCATTAATCGAGGATGTCACCGAAGCCAGGCTCCTGAAGACACGAATAGAAGATGAAAAAATCCTCCTGGAAAAGAAGGTGGAGACCATCCTCGGAATTACCTGCAACCCTCCCGAAGTAATCGTGGAGTTCCTGAAGGATTCCGCGACGAGGATTAATTCATTGCTCCAGAAGTTTGGGAATATGGATTACCCTTTTGTCGATAAGCGTCGAAAGAAGAGGGTAAATGATGATACCGATTCGAAAGTCTGGATCCGCACCGCTTACAAAGATTGCCATACCATAAAGGGGAACGCAGGAGCTTTTGGTTTCGGGACGCTCATGGAACTCGCCCACGAATTGGAAAACCGGCTGGACGAAATCATCCGTGGAAAGGCCACTTGGTCGGAGAGCTTTCCGCTTGTCCGGAAACTGATCGGTGAGATGCATGAAGAATGCCAACGAATGCGAGAGATCCACAGCATGCTGATAGGCAATTCGGAAGAAGCCTATGTCCGCGTGCCGGAAAGCAAGCTCCTCAAAATCCGGCACTTGGCCGAAAAATCCCAATCCCTAGCGCTTAGCCCTGACCTGCTCACCTTGGTTGAATATTGCAAGAGGGTTTCATACCGAGGGCTCTTGTCACTGACACGCAAATACCAGGATCTCATAGCCCGGACCGCCGCTAAAACGGGGAAGGACGTGGTGTTTTCAGTGGCTCCCCAGGATTTGGAGCTGGATCCGGAATTGCTTTTCCGTGCCGACGAAGCCCTTATTCATTTATTACGGAATGCGGTAGTCCACGGGATCGAGGAAAACCGAAGCGCTGCTTTCCTTAAAAAAGGTATCGGTCGGGTGGATCTCGCATATTCGAGAACGTACGGTGGGCATGAATTCTCGGTTCGCGACAACGGTCAGGGAATCGATCCAGATGCCCTGCTGGAGCGGGCAGTAGCCTCCGGAATCTTGAGTCCGGAAGCCGCGATGACTTTAGGGGAGAAGGATAAACTCCAACTCATTTTCTATCCCGGATTCACTACTTCCGAAAAACCGGACTCGTTGTCGGGCAGGGGAATGGGGCTGTCGATCGCCAGAGAGAGCATCGCAGCCTTCGGGGGCAGCCTTACCCTCGAGACTCGGATCGGGGAAGGCACTGTTTTCACGATTTCGTTGCCGGTGTAGCCCGTGTTTAGGATTACGGACGTTGCTTCGGCTAGAACTTCGCGAATGCGGAATCCTTGGCAAAATAGCCTGGATGTCCTCTATCATTAAGGGTTTGGAGATGTAATCATTCATAACGGCCTCGATGCACCTTTCCCGGGGTGCCCTTAAAAGCGTCCGCCGTCATAGTGAACTGATCACGGTGGATGAAGCCGAAGAGGCTCCGAGATATTTCGCGTCAGCCACCGAAAACGCCGACGAACGGTTTCAGGAAGACGACTTCCTGGTACTGGATCTCATCGAGAACGCGCGTCTGCCTTATCATGTCTATGATATGTTCGGACGTAGGGTTTTCCTCAAGATCGGGTGTTCGAACTTCTATTTGAAGGACGGACAGATCATGGCGGAGTATCGGCAACTCTTTGGATCCGCAGCACTTAAAAAGGTAGCGGAAGTGGCTGAAAAGCAAGAAGCCCCCTCGGGAAGGGGGTTTCGATTCAAAAAGAGTTGGTCGGGATGGCGGGATTCGAACCCACGACCCCTTGCTCCCGAAGCAAGTGCTCTACCAGGCTGAGCCACATCCCGCCGACCAAGGGCAAACAAATTAGCATACCGCCCCGGTCCTGCCAACCGCGGATGCCCCAAAAAGCCTCCAAATCGACCCTAAATAAAAGGCGGGCCTCCCTTTTGGAGAGGCCCGCCTCGGATTTCGCGTAGGCGGCCCGACCCCCAAGGGTTGGGCCGGACTCCGTATTAGTCTTCGCTGTAGTGGTAGCCGGCCTCGCCGTGGTCGATGAAGTCGAGGCCTTGCAGTTCTTCGTCATGGCTGGGGCGCAGGCCCACGATGATCTTGACGATGAAGGCGAGGATGGTGGTCGCGACGACGGCGAGCACGATGGTGAAGGCGATGGCCTTGAGCTGCTCGATCCACAGGGTCTTGCCGACGATGTCTTTGAGGTTCAGGTTCAGGTTTCCGTTCACGTCCGCAGTCGCGAGGATGCCGGTCATGAGGGCGCCCAGGGTGCCGCCTACGCCGTGCACGCCGAAGGTGTCCAGCGCGTCGTCGTACTTGAACCAGTTCTTGAGCTGGGTCACCGCGAGGAACGGGACCAGGCCGGCGAGCACGCCGATGATGACGGCGCCGGTGGCGTTCACGAAGCCGGTGGCGGGGGTGATGACGACGAGGCCGGCGACGGCGCCGGAGCAGAAGCCGAGCACGGTGGGCTTGCCGCGGAAGATCCATTCCAGCATGGGCCAGACGAAGCAGGCGACGGCGGTGGCGAGGGTCGTGGTCATGAAGGCGTTCGAGGCGACGCCGTCGGCGGCGACGGCCGAGCCGGCGTTGAAGCCGTACCAGCCTACCCAGAGCATGCCGGTGCCGATGGCGGTCAAGGTCAGGCTATGCGGGGCGAAGTTCTTGTTGCCGAAGCCGATGCGCTTGCCGAGGATGAGGCAAAGCACCAGAGCCGACCAGCCCGAGGACATATGCACCACGGTGCCGCCCGCGAAGTCGATGGCCTTGATCTTGGCGGCGGCGTTCCACACGCCGTTCATCATGCCGTCCACGCCCCAAACCATGTGGGCGAGGGGGAAGTACACCAGCAACATCCATCCGGCGATGAACAGCATGATGGCGCTGAACTTCATGCGCTCGGCGATGGCGCCCACGATCAGGGCGGGGGTGATGATGGCGAACATCAGCTGGTACATGGCGAACACGTTGGCCGAAACCCAGCCGGCGTAGTTCGTGTTCGGTGCGGCGGTGACGCCCTTCAGGAAGGCGAAATGCATACCGCCGAGGAACGGGGAGCCCGCGTCGAAGGCGAAGCTGTACCCGAAAGCCCACCACATGATGGTGATGAGGCCGGCACAGCCGAAGCACTGGGCGATTACGGAGAGCACGTTCTTGGTGCGCACCAGGCCGCCGTAGAACAGGAACAGGCCGGGCAGGGTCATGAACAACACCAGCGCAGCGCAAACCATCATGAAGCCGTTATGGCCGGGGCCGGGAACGCCGACCAGCGAGTGGGCCGGGGACACGTTATTCATGTACGCTTCCAGATCCGAGATGCGGCCCAGCAGGACCGAATCGACTGCCGGAGCGGCGGGGGCCGCGGCTTCGACGGCGGGAGCGGCGGCCGGAGCCACTGCAGTGCTATCCGCGAAGCTGGCGCTGGCGCCGAGCAGGCTTAAGCCGAGGGCCCAGCAGGCAATCAGCTTGGATCTTAGGTTCATGGTGTTCATCATCTTGGGTTCCTCGTTTGGGAGTGCTCAACCTTTTTCGAATCGGCGGCCAAAACTTAATTCATCCGGTGGCCTGGACCCGGGAATTGCTGATAGCCATTAGCATTGACTATGCCAAAGCTCCCGATTGGCCCGTTTCAGGGTCAAAATGGAAACCATACGTTGAAATCCCTGCAGTTCTGTCTTTAATTGTCATTCTTCTTTGTCAAAATCCCGAATTGTCACGCCAATAATTGACAAATTAGCCCAAAAGCAAGGCCACCCCGCATCCAGGGTGGCCCTTCTTCACACCAATCCGCCTAAGACTATTAAGCGAATGTCTTCTCTTTGACGGGAGACGAATGACCCATGCCTTCTTCAGGGTGGTACCCGGCCTCGCCGTGTTCTGCGAGATCCAGTCCCTGGAACTCGGCTTCGGCCGAGGGACGCAAGCCCACAACCATCTTGATGAGGTAGGCGAGTATGAGGGTGCCGATCACCGCCATGGCGATGGTCACGCCAATGGCCTTGAGCTGCTCGATCCACAGGCTCTTGCCCACGATGTCCTTGAGGTTCGTGTTCAGGTTGCCGTTCACGTCGGCGGTGGCCAGGATGCCGGTGAGCAGCGCGCCCATGGTGCCGCCCACGCCATGCACGCCGAAGGTGTCCAGCGCGTCGTCGTACTTGAACAGGTTCTTGATCCAGGTGCAGGCCAGGAAGGGCACGATGCCGGCGGCGATGCCGATGATGACCGCGCCGTTGGAATTGACGAAGCCGGTGGCGGGGGTGATGACGACCAGGCCGGCGACGGCGCCGGAGCAGAAGCCGAGCACGGTGGGCTTGCCGCGGAAGATCCATTCCATCATCGGCCATACGAAGGAAGCGACGGCGGTGGCCAGGGTCGTGGTCATGAACGCGTTGGCGGCGACGCCATCGGCGGCGACGGCCGAACCGGCGTTGAAGCCGTACCAGCCGACCCACAGCATGCCGGTGCCGACCATGGTGAAGACCAGGCTATGCGGGGCGAAGCTGCGCGAGCCGAAGCCCATGCGCTTGCCCAGGATGAGGCAGAGCACCAGGGCCGACCAGCCCGAGGACATATGCACCACGGTGCCGCCGGCGAAGTCGATGGCCTTGATCTTGGCGGCGGCGTTCCACACTCCGTTCATCATGCCGTCCACGCCCCAAACCATGTGGGCGAGGGGGAAATACACCAGGACCATCCATCCGGCGCAGAACAGCATGATGGCGCTGTACTTCATACGCTCGGCGATGGCGCCGATGATGAGGGCGGGGGTGATGATGGCGAACATCAACTGGTACATGGAGAAGACGTTCTGCGACACCCAGTAGGAGTAATTCGTGTTGGGCGCCGAGGTCACGCCTTTCAGGAAGGCGAAATGCATCCCTCCGAAGATGGGCGAGCCCGAATCGAAGGTCAGGCTGTACCCGAAGGCCCACCAGAGCAGGGTTACCATGCCGGTGATGCCCATGCATTGGGCCAACACCGAGAGCACGTTCTTGCTGCGTACCAGGCCGCCGTAGAAGAGGGCCAGGCCGGGCAGGGTCATGAACAGCACCAACGCGGCGCAAATCATCATGAAGGCGTTGTGGCCGGGGCCGGCCACGCCGGTAAGCTTGACCGGCGCGCCGTTGTTCATGTAGGCGGCGAAATCCGGATCGGTGGGGATGTCCGCTACGGCGGCGACCGGAGCGGCGGGTGCGGCAGGCGGCGCGGCTTCGACCGCGGGTGCGGTGACCGCGGCGACGGCGGGCGATGCGGCGGGGGTTTCCGCGATGGATAGCGAGACGGCGGCCAGCCCTAAGGCCGCCGCGCATGCCAGCAGTTTGAAGTTCCGGGTTTTCATCATAAAGGTCTCCCTCGGCTAAGGATGATTGTGAACAGGATATGGATCAAAAGGCCAAATGCTTTTTCACGCTTTCTTCGGTCAGCTCCGAAGTCTTTCCGTTCTGCACCATGGCTCCGCGGTCCATGATGTAATAGCGATCCCCCAGGCGGCGGGCGAACTCCAGGTATTGCTCCACCAGCAAAATGGCGATGTCGCCCTTTTCCTTGAGGCCGGCCAGTACGCGCTCGATATCGTCGATGATGGATGGCTGGATACCTTCGGTGGGCTCGTCCAGGAGCAGCACTTTGGGCTTGCCCAGCAAGGCGCGGGCGATGGCGAGCTGCTGCTGCTGCCCGCCGGAAAGGTTGCCGCCCAGGCGTTTGCGCATGTCCTTGAGGAAGGGGAAAATCCCGTAGGCTTCTTCTTCCGGGATTTTCTTGAGGCGATCGGGCCGCGCTTCCAGGCCCAGCAGGAGATTCTCTTCGATGGTGAGCTTTGCGAAAATCTCGCGGCCCTGGGGCACGTAGGCGATGCCGGCGCGGGCGCGTTTTTCCGGCGGCAGCTTGTTCAGCGATTTCCCCAAGAAGGCGACCTCTCCACGGCGGGCGGGCAAAAGGCCCATGATGGCTTTCAGCAAGGTGGTCTTGCCCACGCCGTTGCGGCCCATGAGCGCGGTGATGGTGCCGGGTTGCAATTCCAGCTGCACGGCGCGCAGCACCTGGCTCTCGCCGTAATTGACATCCAGGTTTCGCACGTGGAGGAGCGGAACGGCGGTCGCGTTGCTAGCGGAACCCTGCGGATGCGACGCAGTCAGGACGGCGGCGGCTTCAGGCATGGGCCCCTCCCGCCATCACCGGTTTGGCAGCCTTTTCCGCGCGGGTGCCATGGGAACGCCCGAGATACCGTTCGATCACTTGGGGATCCTCCTGCACCTTTTCGATAGGCCCTTCCGTGAGGATCTTGCCCTCGCAGAGCACGGTCACGGTGCGGGCCAATTGCTTCACGAATTCCATGTCATGCTCGATGACTATGATGGAGTGCTTCTCGGCGAGATCGGTGAGCAGGCGCCCGGTCTTGGCGGTTTCCTCATCGGACATGCCCGCGGCGGGCTCGTCGATGAGCAGGAGCTTGGGATCCTGCAAAATGAGCATGCCGATTTCCAGCCATTGCTTTTGGCCGTGGGAGAGGAACGCCGCGTCCATGCCCAGGCAGTCTTTGAGGCCCACGGTTTCGGCCACATCCTCGATGCGGGCGCGGCCTTCGGCGGGCAAGCGGTAGAACAGGGAGCGCCAGACCTTGCGATCGGTCTTGAGCGCCAGCAACAGATTGTCGAATACGGAAAGGCTGCCGAAAACGGAAGGTGTCTGGAACTTGCGGCCTACGCCCAACTCCACGATCTGCTGCTCATTGAGCCGCACCAGATCCTTGCCGTCCATCATGGCGGTGCCGGTATGGGGCTTGGTCTTGCCGCAGAGAACGTCCATGAAGGTGGTCTTGCCCGCGCCGTTGGGGCCGATCACCACGCGCAATTCCTTCTCTTCCAGTTCGAAGTAGGCGATGTCCAGGGCCTTGAAGCCGTCGAAGGAAACCATCAGGTCCTCGACTTGCAGAATGCGCTTGCTCACGCCGCCTCCTGGGCCACGGCTGCGACCGGTTCGCGCGCCGCGGTGCTATCGGCAACGGAAACCTCGGGAGCCGGATCTTCGGGAGCTTTGCCTGCGGGCTTGCGTCCGAAGCGCAACTTCGCCAGGGAGCCTACCGCGCCTTGCGGGAAGAACAGCACTACGATGATGAAAAGGGTGCCGAGGAAATACAGCCAGGTGCCCGGGAATTTGCTGGTCAGGTAGGTGTACGCCAGGCTTACGCCGATGGCGCCTACGATGGGCCCGCCCAGGGTGCCGCGTCCGCCCACGGCGACCCATACCACCATCTCCAGCGAGCTTTTCACGTCCATGCGCCCGGGGGTGATGATGCCGGTCTGGGGCACGTAGAGGATACCGCCGATGGCCGCCAATAGGGCCGCGGTGCAGAATGCGAACAGCTTGTAGCGCGTTACGGGAAAGCCCGTGAAGCGCAGGCGATGTTCGCTGTCCCGGATGGCGATCATCACCTTGCCCAGCTTGGATGCGATCATGTAGCGGGCCGCGAAGTAGGCGGCCACCAGGGCCACGGCGGTCAGGATGTAGAGTACGCGCTTGGTTCCCGGGCGCGCGAGCTCGAAGCCCAGCAGCGTCTTGAAATCGGTAAGCCCGTTAGTGCCGCCCAGCATGGTTTCGTTGCGCAGGAAGATGAGCCACATCGCCAGTGCCAGGGCCTGGGTGATGATGGAGAGGTATACGCCTTTGATGCGGCTACGGAACGCGAAGAAGCCGAATACCATGGCGAACGCCACCGGCACGGCGAGCGCCAGTACGATTGCGACGGGGAAGTGGCGGAAGGGTTCCCAGAACAGCGGCAGTTCCTTGATCTGGTTCCATACCATGAAATCCGGAAGGGAACTTCCATACACGCTTTTGGTACCCGTCTTGAGCAGCATGTGCATGCCGATGCAATAGCCGCCCAGGCAGAAGAACAGCGCTTGGCACAAGGAGAGGATGCCGGTATACCCCCAGATGAGATCGATGCCCAACGCGGCCAGGGCGAAGCAGAAGTACCGTCCCATCAGGTTGAGGTTGACGTCCGAGACGATACCGAAAACATTGAGGATGGGTACCGCGAACAAGGCCAGGGCGGAAAGAACGAGGGCCGTGCGCTCGCGCCGGAGGAAATCGGCGGTGGATCCGCGGGAATCAGAGGTCTTCATTCCTGCCTTTCGCCGGAAACAGGCCCGAGGGTTTGTTCTGCAGGAAGAAGATCACCAACCCCAGCAGCACCACCTTGGCGTACACGCTTTGCAGGAAGGGTTCCAGGAACTTGTTCAGCGATCCGATGCCGAGACCGGCGATGACCGTGCCCGCGAGCTTGCCCACGCCTCCGGTAACCACGACCATGAAGGAATCCACGATGTAGTTCTGGCCCATGCCGGGATCCACGTTGCCGATCTGGGTCAGGGCGCAGCCGGCCACGCCCGCGATGCCGGTGCCCAGTCCGAAGGTCAGCATGTCTACGCGCCTCGTGCCGATGCCCAGGCAGGCGCTCATGGAACGGTTCTGGGTTACGGCGCGGATCTTGGTGCCCAAGCTGGTCTTGTAGAAGGCCCAGCTTACCGCGGCCACGATGGCGGCGGTGAGGAACATGATGAAGATGCGGTTGAAGGGAAGCACTACCTGCGGGAAGATTTCCCAGCCCTGGCTGAGCAGTTTGGGGGAAGAAACCGCGGTAAGATCGCCGAAGAGACTGCGCGCCGATTGCACCAGCAGCAGGCTCAGTCCCCAGGTAGCCAGCAGGGTTTCCAGCGGCCGACCGTACAGGCGCTTGATGATGGTCGCCTCCACCAGCATGCCGATGCCGCCCGCGGCCAGGAATGAAAGCGGGAGGGAGAGCGGGAGAAACCAGTCGAAGTACGCGGGCGGAAGCCATTTCACGAAAGCATTCTGGATGAGGAAGGTGGCGTAGGCCCCGATCATCATGAACTCGCCGTGGGCCATATT
>JAHFCH010000006.1:41249-58348 GCA_023249635.1 Fibrobacterota bacterium | reverse complement strand
CCCATCAGTCCGAAGATGATGGCCAGACCCAGAGCCATGAGGATGAGGATGGAGCCCAGGCTGATGCCCGTGAACAGGTTCTGCACCATGCCGGTGAAGGTCTGGAAGGATTCGATGGCGTGGATGGCTTTGATGGCGGCGGCGCGCACGGCGACGTCGGTTTCCGTGCCCGGTAGCGTGCCCGCGGCGACCGTGGTCCCTCCGGGCGCTTCCACCATGGTCTTGAGCTCGGGCAGCACGTTCACGGAATGGATTTGGCCCAGCTTGGCGGCCGCGGCGCCGCGCGTGGCCGCATCCCCGGATTTAAGCTCGAGGCGGGCCGAGGCCTCCACCAGCAATTGGCGGACGCTCTTGTCTGTTTCCGCGGAGAGCGCGTCGCGCAGCAGCCCGGCCTGTCCGGCGTCACCGGATTCGCCGATGGTCAGGGCCGCGGCCTTGCGTTTGACGGCCTCGGGACTGCGCAGATCCATGGCGGTGAGCACCGGTTGGATCATGGAGCGCACTTCGCGATCGGTTTCCAATTCGACCAGGTCCACCAACTTGGCGTACGCTTGCTTGCCATCGGCGCCGAACAGGGGCGAGGAAGGATAGACGGTCAGCAAGGGCACCCAGGTTTCGTTGTCGCGTTGGGTTTCCGCCCCGCCGATGACCATGACGGATTTGCCTTCGGCGGCATCGGGAGCCGTGTATTCGTACACGTTCCCTTTGAAAAGGTTCTGGTACAAGGGCTGGAGGCCGGCATCACCGGAAGCCAGCAGGGCCTTCACGGTTTCGGTGCGGGTCTCCGCGTTGCGGAGCAAGGTGTCGAGCAAGGCGGGAACGGCGATCGCGGAGGAAGCCTGCACGGCGGGAATCGAGGCCGGCGCGACCTGAGCTGACGAATCGATCTTCGCGGAGACCGCCCATGCGCGTTGCGGGGCGGTGGCGATGAGAGCGGCTCCCAACAGCGGGAGGCTTAGATAACGGAGCATTCGGTTCCCCGGTTATGGAAGTCCGGCCGCGCCAATGATGGCGCGGCCGGATGATTGGGAAAAGACTAAGCGGTCATTGCGAAGACCGCCCGGGTCGGACCCGGCAGGAAACGCTTACTTGGCTTTGAGATCGGCCTTGGTGTAGGTGCCTTCGTGATCAACGTGATCGCAACCTTTGTCCGGGCTGGTGTAGATGGACCAGGGCTCAGGAGCCACGAGACCCTTCGACTTCCACACCACCTTGAACATGCCGTCCTTCTTGATCTCGCCGATGAGCACGGGCTTGTGGAGATGGTGGTTGCGTTCGTCCATCTTGACCTGGCCGCCGGGGGCCTGGAAGGTCATGCCGTAGACGGCTTTGCGCACGTCGTTCGGGGCGATGGACTTGGCCTTGTTGGCGGCTTGGGCCCAGAGGTTGACGCTGATGTAAGCGGCTTCCATGGGGTCATCGGTCACGCGCTTGTCGCCGCCGGGCAGCTTGTTCTTCAGGGCGAAGGCCTTGAAGTCCTTGACGAACTTCTGGTTCGAGGGAACCTTGACCGACTGGTAATAGTTCCAAGCGGCGAGATGGCCGACCAGGAACTGGGTGTCCATGGCGCGCAGTTCGTCTTCGGCGACCGAGTAGGCCATGATCGGGCACATGGCCGAGGTCAGGCCCTGGTTCGCGAATTCCTTGTAGAACGGCACGTTCGAGTCGCCGTTGATGGTGGAGAGCACGGCGGCTTTGCCACCGGCGGCGAACTTCTTGATCTTGCCCACGATGGTCTGGTAATCCTGGTGATGGAACGGGGTGTACTCTTCCTCGATGTTGGCGGCGGGCACGCCCTTGGCCAAGAGGAAAGCGCGCAGGATCTTGTTCGCGGTGCGGGGGAACACGTAGTCGGTGCCGAGCAGGTAGAACTTCTTGTACTCCCCGCCTTCCTTGCTCATCAGGTATTCCGCCGAGGGAATCAACTGCTGGTTGGGGGTGGCGCCGGTGTAGAACACGCTCTTCGAGCACTCTTCACCCTCGTACTGTACGGGGTAGAACAGCAGCGCGTCGGCGGCTTCGAACACGGGGAGTACGGACTTGCGGGAAACCGAAGTCCAGCAACCGAAGGTCACGGCGACTTTGTCCACGTTCACGAGTTGCTTCGCCTTTTCGGCGAACAGATCCCAATCCGAGGCGGGATCGACGATGATCGGTTCGATCTTCTTCCCGTTCACGCCGCCTTTGGCGTTGATTTCCTCGATAGCCATAAGCACGACGTCTTTCAGCGAGACTTCGGAAATGGCCATGGTTCCGCTGAGCGAATGCAGAATACCCACCTTTACGGTTTCGTCTGCGGCGGTTGCATGGGTAAAAGCCGCCAGCCCTAGGGCCATCGCGGTTGCACCGGCTTTAAGCGCGGTGAACAGGGTCTTCTTTTGTTGATGCATGTCGAGTTTCCTCTCCGAGGTTACGGTTGATACGACAGAGGGAGCGAAAAGCAATTCGGGTGCCACCGACCGGATAGGCTCCGATTGCCCAGGATCGCGATGTGGGAAACATCGTTCGACATTCTTTGACAATTTTAGGCGAATTGGCGGACAGTTCATAACAAAATTCTAAAGTGTCATGCAAATGTCCAAAATCCGGGTGGATGGGAAATTGCTTGGAGCCACTTCATGCAAGTGACCGTCGCTGAGGAGTGGAGCGCCATTGCGGTAGAGGAAGCGGGTAATGTAACCCGACTCGTCCGCTGCCTGGGGAATCCACCCCTCAAGTTCATTAATCCGCGCCCCGAGGCCGGTACCTGTCAGGTTTACGTTTCCAATTACGGCGGCGGCTTGGTGGATGGCGATGCCATTCGTATGCGCGTGGAATGTCGATCCGGGACGCGCCTGTACCTGGGGACGCAATCGAGCACCAAGGTATATAAAGGCTCCGGTCGCGATGGCTGCCTTCAGGAAACGGTTGGCACGGTTCATGCAAACGCGCTCGCCGTGGTGTGCCCCGATCCAGTGGTTCCCTTCGCGGGCAGCCGGTACCGCGGGGTGCAGGCTTGGGAAGTGCATCCCGAAGCGGATCTGATCCTCTTCGATTGGCTGCAGCCGGGGCGTACCGCGCGGGGAGAAGTATTCGAGTATCGATCCTTACGGAGCGAGTTGCGGATCACGCGGCCCGGAGGCGTTCCCATCCTTTCGGAACGTTTCGGCCTGGAGCCGGGATTACAGGATCCCTACCGCTGCGGGCATTTCGGGGAGTTCCGCTCCTTTCTCTCGATCGCGTTGATCGGGCCGCGGGCCTCGCGCCTGGCGGCTGGGTTGGAGCGGGAGGCTCTGGCGCTCAACCGGCCGGGCAAGGCCTGGATCGGGATGGGTGAGAAGGCCGATGCGGGTTGGCTGATTCGCGCCATGGGCGCGGACCGGCGCGATTTGCAAGGCCTGCATGATTTGCTTTTCGCGGCCCTGGCGGGCCCGGCCTGGTTGGGCTTCAACCCTTGGGACAGGAGGTGGTGAGTGAGGCTTTCGCCGAAGGACATCGAGAAGCTGGCCCTGCATGGCGCCGGGTTTCTGGCGCAACAACGCCTCTGGCGCGGACTGCGCCTGAATTACCCGGAAGCCGTGGCGTTGATCGCATCGCAATTGCTGGAGTTCATCCGCGATGGCGAAAGCGTAGCCGGATTGATGGACAAGGGCAAGCTCATCCTCGGCACCGCTCAGGTATTGCCCGCCGTCCCCGAGATGGTCGACGAAGTGCAGGTAGAGGGCACCTTCCCCGATGGCGTCAAGCTGGTGACCGTGCATCATCCCATCTGCAATAAGCAGGGCCAATGGGCCCTGTACGGATCCGGATTGGAAGGCTTGCCGCCGCCCGCGTCCGGACCGACCAACCCGGCCAACCCCGGCCATGAGCCGCTGGTCTCCGAACTTTCCCCGGGCGAATACATTTTGCGCCCCGAGCCCATCCTGCTCAATGCCGACCGGGCCGCGGTGGAATTGGAGGTGGCCAATCTGGGCGATCGTCCTATCCAGGTGGGATCGCATTATCCCTTCTTCGAGACCAATGCCTCGCTGCGTTTCGACCGCGCCAAGGCGGTGGATCTGCGCCTGGATATCCCGAGCGGTACGGCGGTGCGATTCGAGCCCGGAGAGACCAAGTCGGTGAAGCTGGTGCCTCTCTCGGGGGAGCGGATCGTGTACGGCGGCAACGCGCTCATCTCGGGCCCGCTCGACGGCAAGAACCGCGAGGTGGCCATCCAACGTGCGAAAGACCAAGGCTTCGCTTCGAAGCCCGGCTATGCCGGCAAGGAGGGTGCATGAGCCTGGAACTGGGACGGCGCGCCTACGCCGATATGTATGGCCCTACCCAGGGCGACAAAGTGCGCCTAGGGGATACCGCCCTGGTGATCGAGGTGGAGAAGGACTTCACCGTATACGGTGAGGAGTGCAAGTTCGGCGGTGGCAAAACCTTGCGCGACGGCCAAGCGCAGGCTACCGGCGTTCCGCAGGCCACGGCCTTGGATCTGGTTATCACCAACGCCCTGATCCTGGATCATTCCGGGATTTTCAAGGCGGACATCGGCATCAAGGATGGCCGCATCAAGGGCCTGGGCAAAGCAGGCAATCCCCATGTACAACCCGGGGTACATCCCGATCTCATCATCGGCGTCACCACCGAGGTGATCGCGGGCGAGGGCATGATCGCCACTGCAGGCGGCATTGATTCGCATATCCACTTCATTTGCCCGCAGCAGATCGACGAGGCGCTGGCCTCGGGCGTCACCACCATGGTGGGCGGCGGTACCGGGCCCGCTACGGGTACCTGCGCCACTACCTGCACTCCCGGCGCCGCGGCACTGGAGATGATGCTGCGCGCCACCGACGCCTATCCCCTCAACTTCGGCTTCCTCGGCAAGGGGAATTCGTCATTGCCGGCGGGCTTGACCGAGCAGATCGAAGGCGGCGCCATCGGCCTCAAACTGCATGAGGATTGGGGCACCACTCCCGCGGCCATTGACGCCTGTCTGGCCATCGCCGACGAGCACGACGTGCAGGTCGCCATCCACACCGATACCTTGAACGAATCGGGTTTCGTGGAGGCCACCATCGCGGCCTTCAAAGGCCGCGTCATCCATAGCTTCCATACCGAGGGCGCCGGCGGCGGTCATGCCCCGGACATCATCAAGGTATGCGGCCTGCCCAACGTGCTGCCTTCCTCCACCAATCCAACGCGCCCCTTTACGGTCAACACCTTGGCCGAGCATCTCGATATGCTGATGGTGTGCCATCATCTCGACAAGAACATCCCCGAGGACGTGGCTTTCGCGGAAAGCCGCATCCGCGGCGAAACCATCGCCGCCGAGGACATCCTCCACGATCTCGGCGCCATCTCCATGATGTCCTCCGACTCGCAGGCCATGGGCCGCGTGGGCGAGGTCATCACGCGCACCTGGCAAACCGCCCACAAGATGAAGACCCAGCGCGGGGCATTACCCGATGAAACCCATAAGGGCGCGGACAATCTGCGCGCGCGCCGCTACATAGCCAAGTACACCATCAATCCCGCCGTGGCCCATGGCATGGCGGAGGAGATCGGGTCCCTGGAAACCGGCAAGCTGGCGGATATCGTGTTGTGGAAACCGGCATTCTTCGGCTCGCGCCCGGAATTGATCCTCAAGGGAGGCTACATCGCGCAGGCGCAGATGGGTGATCCCAACGCGTCGATCCCTACGCCGCAACCTTACCACTCGCGACCCATGTTCGCGGCCAAAGGCGGCGCGGTGGGCCTCACCTCGCTGGCCTTCGTCTCCCAAGCGGCCCTACGCCGCGTGCGCGACAGCTACGGTTTGTCCAAGAACGTGGTAGCGGTCAAGGGCTGTCGCAATATCTCCAAGGCCGACATGCGCCTCAACTCCGCCACGCCCCGCATCGAAGTCGATCCGGAAACCTACGTGGTCAAGGCAGACGGGGAGATCCTCTCCTGCGAACCCGCGAAGTCCCTGCCCCTGGCGCAACTCTACTCCCTCTTCTGATCCCATGGCTTCGCTGGAACTCATGCAACTCGCCGACGCCAGCTTCCCCTCGGGGAGCTTCGCGTTCAGCAACGGCCTGGAAAGCCTGGCCAAGCTGGGATATCTCAAGACCATGCCGGACTTCCGGCAATACCTCTCCTGCCACCTGGAGCAGTTCGCCTCCGCCGAGTTGCCTTTTCTGAATTCCGCCTTCGCCGCGACCGACCCGCCTGCAATGCCGGCACCCGCCATGGCCGGCAGCGAGCCCGCATCGGCCTCTATCGCAACGACACGCATCCCCGCCGCGCCGGAAACCTTCGCAGACGTCGCCCGCGAATGGGACGCTTGGGTTTTCCTCCCGGCCCAACGCCGCGCCAGCCTCTCACAAGGGCAAGCCTGGTCGACGGCCCTGGAAGCCGCGCGCGGAGACGAGTGCGTGGTGCAAGTGCGTCCCTGGTTCGCGCGCCATGGGCTGCCATTGCATTTCCTGATGGCATTGGCCGCCGGCCTGCGCGCGGCGGGCTTCAGCCTCGACGATGGCCGGCAATTGCTTTTACACATGGCCTTGCGCGATCAGCTCGGGGCCGCCGTCCGCCTGGGTTTGTTGGGATCGATGCAGGCCCAGAAGCTGCATGGCGAACATATTTCCGTGGGCGAAGCATTTTGCGCCGCCCGAGCCGATTGGACCCATTCCCAAGCAGTGCGCGCTGCGCCCATGATCGATTTGGGGCAGGCGAGCCATGGGCAGTTGTATTCGAAATTGTTTCAGAGTTGAAATTGAAAAAGCAGACCAAGAGAAGGTTTAAGGTTCAAGGTTTAAGGGAAGACAAGACCTAAGTGGGTAGTGATCATACCCGTCCGAAACCTTAAACCATAAACCTTAGACCTTAAACCTAAACAAGCAAGACAACGGAGAACCTCCTGAAAATCCGTCTCCCGAACAATCAGTCCCACTCCCACGGTCCCGGCGGCCATACCCATGAACCCTTCGAATCGGCCGGCGATTTTCGGCTGCGTGAGCTGGCCTTACCCGACCGGGATTATAAGCAAAGATCATTCACCATCGGCATCGGTGGGCCGGTGGGCTCCGGAAAGACGGCGCTGACCTTGGCTCTGTGCAAGCACCTGCGCGAGCAATACAGCCTGGGCGTGGTGACCAACGATATCTTCACGCGCGAGGACGGCGAGTTCCTCATCCGCAACGAGGCCTTGAGCCAGGACCGAATCCTAGCCGTGGAAACCGGAGGCTGCCCGCACGCGGCCATCCGCGAAGACGTAAGCCTGAACGTGGCGGCATTGGAACAATTGATGGCCCGCTTCCAAGGGGGTATCGACCTGCTTTTCGTGGAAAGCGGCGGAGATAACCTGGCAGCCCATTTCGGACGCGAGCTGGCCGATTTCACCGTCTATGTCATCGATGTTTCCGGCGGCGATAAGATCCCGCGCAAAGGCGGGCCCGGCATCACCCAAAGCGATCTCTTGGTGATCAACAAAACCGATCTCGCGCCATTGGTTGGGGCCGATCTCGAAGTCATGCGGCGCGATTCCCTCAAGATGCGCGGCGAGGGGCCGTTCCTGTTCGCCCAGGTCAAAAACGGTTTCGGCGTGGCCGACATCGCCGGGCATATCCTCAAGGCCTGGCAAGCCGCTTTGAAATCCAGCATCCCCCCAACCCATAGCGAGGTGAATTCATGAAAGCATGGTTGTATTCGGTTTCCGTCCTAGCGTTAGTCTCCATGGCCACGGCTCATCCCGGCCATGAAAGGTCAAGCTACGGGATCTTCTGGAAGAATGCCAACCCCAATAACAAGACCGGACAAGTGGCTGTCAGCGCAAAGGATATCTGGCGGTATGCCTTCGTCTCGCGCTATCAATGGAGCGGATCCAGCTGCTCTCAGTGGTAACCTGCACTCGTTACCCAACTCGATATAGGTGACACAATGGAAAGTATCTATCGCCAAATTCGTTTTGCTGACAAAACCATGGAGGAGAAACTTATTCTGTCATCTTATGCGAAGCCGGGATTTGATTTGCTAATGTTTGTTATGACAACGTTGGGATCATCATCAAGACGAAGTGCTATTTCAGGGATTGTAGGCCGATCCGCGACTGTTGTCGAGTTCTGGCATAAAGATTGATTAACGGACCGGTATCCAACCCTTCCGGTCCGGGAAGGAATAACGAGGAGTAAGAATGCTTGATATGAAGAAACTGCCGCTTGCGTTGACCGTCGTCGGTCTGGGGGCTGCGGCCTCCTTCGCGGAAATTAAGATCAACGATAATTTTTCGACCTCCGGGTTCGTTGATATGTCGGCCCTGGGCATGGCCCCCGATAGCGGCGATGCGTCGCTGGGCGCCAGCCTCGATCAATATGAAATGGACTTCATGTACAAGTTCGGATTCTTCTCCGCCCGCGCGGATATCAATAGCGGCAGCGGCGGCGCCAACACCATCTTCACGGAACAAGCCTACATCACCGCAGCCCTCACGACCGAGCTCAGCCTCGGCATGGGCCGCTTCCTGAGCACGTCCGGCTTCGAAGCCGCCGAGCCGACAGGCCTCTACCAGTACTCTGTTTCCAAGCTCCTGAGCGGATACCTCGGTGGGACTTACGGTGGATACCAGAATGGCGTGAACATCGCCTACGCTACTCCCAAGTTCGGAGTGTATGGCGCTATCGTGACCGACATCTGGGCGGGTGCGGCTGAAACCGAGCTGCTGAAGAGCCCGGGATTCGAATTGCAGCTCTCAGTCATGCCTGTGGAAGGCGTCACCGCCAAGGTGACCGGCCTCTTCCAGATGTATGATGAGGATGCGAACGCCGCCAAGGACAACGGCCAGGATGAGATCAACGCCTGGGCTTCCTACGCCAAAGGGAAGATCACCGCCGCCGCCGAGTTCAGCTACTTCCTGAACTGGGCCAGCGCGAATCCCGTCCAGAAAAACGACGCGACCGGCATGGGCTGGCTGGCGATGTTCAACTACAAGATCACCGACAAGTTAGCGGCTACCGTCCGTTACAGCGCCGTTACCTTGGATGATGAGATTTCCGCTAGTGACGACATGGATAGCGAAATCACGCTTAGCCCCAGCTTCGCTGTTTCCCCGAACTGGCTCGCCCTGGCCGAAGTCCGCATGGAACTCGACGGTACCGATGCCCAGAAGGGTGTCGCCTACGCTGTCGAATCCACCTTCTCGTTCTGATTCAGCTTCGGCCTCCGGTTCCTACCGGAGGCCGAAGCGTTAATAAAGTGTCAGATGTTGTCATCAGTAAGAACCTATTTGTCGCCTATTGTTAGTGACAACTAGGTTGTGAGTAACAAAAACCGAGAAAATGGACGGAAATGCCCCAGCTAAGTCGAAAAATGTTAACTGGCATGGGGATTGATGGAGAAAGCCCCAACTGAAGATTTTTTAGTCCATTATTCAGTCTCGCAGGATCCTTATCGGTCAGGCGAACCTGGGCAACTCGGATTCGTATTCGTCAATCGGAGGCAAAAGGAGACCCCAAATGAAGATGATCGTCGCTTACATCAAACCGTTCAAGCTGGATGAGGTGAAGGCCGCCGTCCAGGAAATGGGGGTCACCGGAATGTCCGTGACCGAAGTCAAAGGCTTCGGGCGCCAGAAAGGCCACACCGAGTTGTACCGTGGCAGTGAGTACCACACCGACTTCATCCCCAAGGTGAAGCTGGAAATGGTAGTGTCCGACGAGCTGGTGCAGAAGGCAATCGCCGCCATCTCCGAGAAGGGCCGCACCGGCAAAATCGGCGACGGCAAGATCTTCGTGCTCCCGGTGGATAGCGCGCTGCGTATCCGTACCGGCGAATCCGGCAACGAAGTCCTCTAAGTCATCCGCTCTTCCGTTAGATAGCTCCGGGATCCCCAAGGGATCCCGGAGCGCTTTCCCCGCCTCCGCCGAATTCCTTCCTACGCGAGAACGGCTTGCCATGATGGTGCATCTGGTAAGCGAGCTTGGAGCGCGCCTCCAGGAACCATGGCTTGTACTCGTCGCTCCGGTAGTCGCGATACGTCCAGGGGAAGGGTAGGAATTCCCCATTCTCGAAATACAGGGTCGGCTCCACGAAAATCCCATCGCGGATATAAACCCGATGCCGTTGGTCTTTGGTGGTCGCGAGAAAGAATTGGCCCAGGGTCAGGTAGCCGGGATCGAGATTGATGCGTCTTTTGCCTGCTTGGGCCAGGGATAATTCAAGCTCGTTGGTCCATCGCTTGATATCGACGAGTTGCTCCCGCGGCAGCAGGTTTTCGTAGCCGACGAAGACGCGCCAGGGTTTTTCCCCCAGTTCATCGACATAATACCGGGTCCAGGTAAAGGGGATGGGGTCCATGACCGTCTCTTCGGGGCCATGGCGGGCTTCCAGCAAGGACCGGGCTTGTTTGAGGATTTCCAGGTCGCCGGCCAGCATTCCTACCACCAATTTCACAGGAACTGGCGGTTTATAGGCACCCATGGGGCTCCCGGCCGACGCTGAAACCGATGGGAAAAACCGGGAAAATAAGGTAAATTTGCATTTCCTTTTCAGAAGGACCGGCGTGCGGGAGCGGCGCGCCGGGGGTTTAAAGGTATTAAAGCTGGGGTCTTAGGGCCCGGGATCGGCATGGCGAGAAACGTTTTCTCTTGCAGAAATTACGCGAAGAAGGGTCACTCGGTGGTGGAAATCACCGGCGATCTGACTTTCGAGACCGTGGACGTAATGCGCAATGAGTTCGCGAATCTCCGCATGCTTAAGCCCGAGAAGGTCATCCTGGATTGTACCGGGGTCACTATGCTTTCCAGCGTGGGATTGGGAGAGTTCTCGAAATTGATCAAGTGGGGCCTGGACAACCAGTGCCACTTCAAGATCGTCTGCCAGGCCGGCCATGTGGTCGAAGTCCTGGAGATAGCCGGCATAACCGACATGATACCGCTCCTCCCTACCATCGACATCGCCTTGAACCGTTAGCGGATAGGGGCGCAGTCCCGGATTCCCGTGGCCGGCCGCAAGGCGGGCGCGCGGTCGGTCGGCGTTGTCAATTGTGGAGGTGGGCGCGTGTCCAACCTGAATAAGTGTGGAAGGGATCTGTGAGCGACTCAAAGCCAATTATCAATGCCGCTGAGGCCATCGGGGCGCGTAAGAGCGTCATGCGCAGCAAGAAATTCCTGGTCGGCTTCGACGGCTTCGTGGACGAAATCATCCACGCCGTGGGTACCCGCAAGAACAACCATGATTACGAACGCATCCAGACCATCGCCGAGTTTGCCGGCCGTATCGCTTCGGCCGCGGGCAAATCGGCCAATATCGAACTGGTTCCCCTGCTGGAAAAATTGGGGGGCAACGGCCCCTTGATGGCCATGGCCGCCGCCGGCATGGGCGCCCAGGTCACCTGCGTGGGCATGCTCGGCTACCCGGAGCTGCATCCCGTCTTCAAGCCTCTCAAGAGCATCTGCAAGGTCGTCTCGGTCGGGGCGCCTGGCCATACCGATGCCCTGGAGTTCAACGACGGCAAGCTCATGCTCGGCAAGCTGAATACCATCAAGGACATGTGCTGGAAGCGCCTGCTCGAAGTGGTGGGCGAGCCGGTCCTGCGCGAACTCTTCTTCCTTTCCGATATGGTGGCATGCACCAACTGGACCATGCTGACCGAGATGGAAGAGATCATCGAGAACATGATCCGCATGGTCCCCGAGGGCTGCAAGGTCAAGTTCTTCTTCGATCTGGCCGATCCGGAAAAGCGCGAGCGCAAGGATCTGGAGAAGGTCCTGAATCAGATCATGGCCTTGTCCAAGAAAACCGAAGTCATCCTGGGTCTCAACTTGCGCGAAGCCGAACAGGTGAGCGAAGTGCTGGGCCTCAAGATCAAGCCGGAAGAATCGGCCAAGGGCGTGGAGGCTGCGGCCATCCGCGTGCGCGAGCGCATGGGCCTGTACGGTGTGGTGGTGCACGCCATCAAGTACGCGGGCGCTTCCGTGGGCGGCGAGTCGGCCGGCATCGAGGGCCCTTATTGCGCCAAGCCCAAGCTTTCGACCGGAGCCGGCGACCATTTCAATGGCGGCTTCTGCGGCGGCATCATGGCCGACCTGCCGGTACTCGACGCGCTCTACACGGGCGTGGGAGCCTCGGGCTGGTACGTCCGCAACGCGCGCAGCCCTACCGCGGACGATGTGGTCGGATTGCTGAAGCAATGGGGAACGGGAACCCTTAAGGACTAGAAGAGGGGATTTTCACGGAAAGGTTTAAGGTCTAAGGATTGATTGGAGTTCCTAAGCGGCCGGGTGACCGACCCACCTTAAACCTTAAACCCTCTTCACCCATCACAACTCTCTACCCAACGCCTCCAACGCCTTCGCCACACGCCCCGCTACCTCATTCTTTAAGCTCTCCGGCTTCACCGGCACCAAATCCGGCGCCAGGGACAATACCCAATTCACCAGGTCGGGCTTCACGACGAGCTTGATTTCGTACAGCGTTTCCTCGGCGTCGAGGAAGCGGCCATCCGGATTGAAATGGCTTTCCTTCAGGTACTTGCGCAGCCATTTGGCACGCACGGAGAGGACCACGGATTCGGGTTTCTCTTCGGGTTGCCGCGCCCATTGCCCGAAGGTGTACTTGTAGAACTCCGCGGAGTTGAAGGCGGCGCGGGCGAAGGTTTCCTGGGTGGCCACGCAACGCCTGATGCGTTTGACCGAAAGGTTTTTGAAAGGGCCCTTGTTGCCGTCTTGGCGACCGATAAGGTAGAGGGTGCCGACACGCAGGGAAAGCACGTAGGGGAAGAAAATGAATCCGTCCTTTTCGGCGGCGTACCCGGAGTAGGTAAGCTTGACTGCGCGGCAGCCCGCGATGGCCGTCTCCAGGCTCTTGAGGATGTTCGGCAGGGGATTGGCTTCCGCGAAGGGGCCGTGATCGGTATGGTAGATCTCGTGCGCGGCCTGGGGTTCCGTGGCTTCGCGGGCGGGAGCCTCGCGGTCTTCCAGGTAGGTGGCCAGGCGACGGATGACGGGACCGTATTTCGGATTGCCCCCGGCCAGGAGTTCGGCCTCGATTTTCTTCAAGGCGGCGATGAAATGGGTCGGGGCCTTGGCATTGTCCGGGATGCGGTATAGGCTGCGGCGGCCGGCCTTGCCCTTCTCCTGCTCCAACTCGTACCCCAGGCTGCGCAGGTCGGAGAGGTAGCGCTTCACCGTGCGGTTATCCACGCTCAGGGCCGCGGATATCTGATCGATGTGCATGCCGGCGGAATGGTCGCGGAGCAATTCGACCAGATGATGGACCTTGGCGGTCTTATGGTGCAGCGGAAGCTTTGGACCGGGAGCGGATCGCGTCATGCCGGCGGCTTTCCCATCGTCCTCAGGCGGCGGTAAGGACCGTCTTGACCTGGCCGGATTTGATGGCCGCGGAAGCGGCATGCATGCGGCGCAACACGGCGTCCTTGCCCAAGGCCACCATCAGTTCGTAAAGCCCGGGCCCGAAAGGGATACCGGAAATGGCGAGACGGGAGGGATGGATGAGATCGCCGCCCTTCTTGCCCAGCTTCTCGGCGGTTTCCTTGTACAGGGTTTCGAGATGGGCGGTGTCGAAGGCGGGCAGGGACGCGATACCGGCATGCAGGGTTTCGAGCAGGGACTCCGATCCCGGGCCGAAATACTTCTTGGCGGTTTTCTCGTCGTAAGCCTGGGGCTCCTGGAAGAAGTACATCCCGTAGGCGACGAAGTCGGGCAGGCGCTTGGAGCGATCCTTGAGCAGGGCCACGGCCGTGCGAAAATAGTCCTCGCTGAACGCCGTCGCATCGGCGCCGGCCTTGATCCACAGGGGCTTCACCAGCGGCATGAAAAAATCCACATCGCGGCGCAGGAAATACTGGCCATTGAGCCATTCCAACTTCTTCTCGTCGAACACGGCGCTCTTGGGATTGATCTTCTCGAGGGTGAATACCTCGATAAGGCGGTCCCTTTCCATGTATTCCTCGTCGCCGCCCGGGTTCCAGCCCAAGAGGGAAAGGAAGTTGATCAGGGTTTCCGGCAGGTAGCCCAGCTCGCGGTAGTCGCCGACCGAGGCCGCGCCTTTGCGCTTGCTGAGCTTGCCGCCGTCCGGACCCAGGATCACGGGAAGATGCACGAAGGTGGGCGGCTCCCACCCGAAAGCCTGGTACAAAAGGACATGGCGGGGCGTGCTGGGGATCCACTCGTCGCCCCGCAACACGTGGGTGATCTGCATGTAATGATCGTCTATGACGTTGGCGAGATGGTAGGTGGGGAAGAGATCGGTCTTGAGCAGAACCAGATCGTCGAGGATGCGGTTTTGGTAAGTGATGGTACCGCGCAGGAAGTCCTTGAAGACTGTGTCGCCGTTGAAGGGGACCTTTAGGCGGATGGTGTGCTTTTCGCCAGCGGCCACGCGTTGCGCGGCGGTTTCGGGCGGAATACTGCGGCACAGGCGATCGTAGCTGGTGGGCAGGTTGTTGCGCTTCTGGACTTCGCGGAGCTCGTCCATGCGCTCGCTGGTGCAGAAGCACGGATAGGCGTGGCCGCCGGCGACCAATTCGCGCGCGTGCTTCTGGTAGAGGGGCAGGCGCTGGGATTGGAAATACGGCTCGTGGGGACCGCCTACTTCGGGGCCCTCGTCCCATTGCAATCCCAGCCACTTGAGATCGGCGATGAGATCGACCAGGGCCTTGGCGTCATAGCGCGTTTGATCGGTGTCTTCGATGCGGAGCAGGAAATCGCCGCCGATATGCTTCGCGAAGAGCCAATTGAAGAGCGCGGTGCGGGCGCCGCCCACGTGCAGGTAGCCGGTGGGGCTGGGAGCGAAGCGGACGCGGGTTCGGGCGGGCGAAGACATGTGCGGTTCCGATGATAGGGGTTTTTATCTCTACTACGGCGGAGAAGGGGGGATTCGAACCCCCGGTACCTGTAACAGTACAACGATTTAGCAAACCGTCGCCTTAAGCCACTCGGCCACCTCTCCAATGGGTTCCGGCTTTTGCCCGTTTCCGGGCGCGGTGGAAGCCATTTTGACCGTAGTAGAGAGCCGGAAATAATAGTTAATCGGGGGGCGGGGATCAAAGCGGATCCGAGCCAAACCGCCGGAATCCAAGGGGTTGCTATACTACTTTTCCAAGGCAACGCATGATCAAGCCGTCAAAACTGAAATGGACGATCCTGGGGACCGTTCTCGGGGGATTGTTGCTCGCCATGGGCGGGCTGGGGGCGTTCGCGTTCGCTATCCGCCAAAACCCGGGGAATACCTTCACCCGCGAAGGCATCATGCAGATCCTCTCCAAGGAAAGCACGGTGTATTTCGCGGACGGGAAAACCAAGGTGGGGACCTTCTTCGAAGGTCAGCATCGCGATTACGTTCCCTACGATTCCATTCCTAAGGCGATCATCGAAGCGCTGGTGGCCGCCGAGGATCACAATTACTTCCAACATGGCGGCGTGGATCCCAAGGCGTTGGCCTACGCCATGCTCGACAACCTCAAGGGGATGAGCCTGCGGCGCGGGGGCAGCACCCTGACCCAGCAAACGGCCAAGAACCTGTTCAAGCGCAAGCGTTCCATCGCGGGAAAGGTGCGCGAGTTGGTGAACGCTTACCGCCTCGAGCGCAATTTCACCAAGCAGGAAATCCTCGAGTTCTATCTCAACCAGTTCTTCGTATCGGGCAACGGCCACGGGGTACGTATCGCCTCGCGCTATTTCTTCAACAAGAACCTTTCCGATCTCAATCTGTTGGAATGCGCGTTCATCGCCGGGTCGGTGAAGGGCCCCAATCAGTACAACCCGTTCATCCAGGATACCCAGGAGAAGAAAGATCGGGCTTTGCAGAGGGGCCAATATCGCGTCGCCTACGTGCTCAAGCAATTGTACCGCGACGGAAAAATCAGTAAGGAACAGTATGCCGCGGCCTCGCACCAGCGGCTGGAATTCCGCCGCGGGGCTTTCCGGTTCTCGCTTTCCACCAACATGGTCAAGGTCAAGCGTCTGCTGGAGACGCCTTCCATGCAGGCGCTGCTGGAGAAGAACGAAATCTCCGACTTCATGACCGATGGGCTGCAGATTTACACCACTTTGGACGCCAATATCCAGCGGGCCACCGAGTACTCGGCCTATGCCAACCTGTCGCGCCTGGATCTTATCCTGCGCGGCTATCATGCTCCCAAGGATTCCGGTCAGAGTCTGGTGAGCGTGTTCACGCCGGGAGCCTTTTACACGGGCCGTATCACGGCTTCGCCTCCGCCCGCCAAAGGCGGCGCTCTGCAACCCATCGAAGTCTCCTTCGGATCGGCGCGGGCCTCCATTGCCGCCCCGGCCATCGAAAAGTTCCTGCGCAATTGGAACCTGCATGAAACCGGCGCCGGCGATATGCCTTCCCCGGCCGTGCGCGCCGAGGTGCTGCGGAAGCATTTCGCCACGGGGATGATGGTGCTGTGCGCGGTGCCATGGAAGTTCCAACCGGAGGGGAAGCCGGTGGTCGAGGGTCCGCCGGAATTGGAGATCGCGCAGCGGCCGGAGATCCAGGGGGGCGCGGAAATCCTCAAGGAAGGCCGCGTGATCGCCAACGTGGGCGGCTTCGAGAATACCGGTTACGATCGCGTGAACCAGGCGCGCCGGCAATTCGGTTCGGGCTTCAAGCCCATCGTCTACGCGGCGGCGCTGGAACTGGGATGGAAGCCCTTGGACGCGCTGCCCAATTTCCGCCAGATGTTCCGCATGGGCAATACGTTTTACTTCCCCAAGCCGGACCATGCCCCCGAAGATACGGTGAGTATCGCCTGGGCCGGGCGCCGCTCCGAGAACATCGCCAGCATCTACCTGCTCTACCACCTCTTCGACAAGACGCCCTTCGCGCGCTTCTGGGAAATCGCCCGGGAGATGGGTTTCGCTCCGGAGAATTTCAACATGCAGGGAGAGTTCGAGATCTTCGTGCGTGATTCGCTGGGCCTGGTGCTGAACCAGGATCGCACCCGCGAGCTCCTGTTCCAAAAGGAGGCCGGGGACCTGTCCATCGACCTCACCTTCGAGGGTAAGGTGGCGGAGGCGGAAGCCTTGAAGTCGCTGCCCTACGGTATCGCGTTCGGCAAGGAGCAGGCGAAGTACGCGGGCTCCGGCGACAAGGAGGACGTGCTCCGTTACAAGATTCTCAGCCGCAACTTC
>JAHFCH010000006.1:0-41239 GCA_023249635.1 Fibrobacterota bacterium | reverse complement strand
CAACTTCCTGGCCTACGGTCTGGAGGCGCGGGCCTGGGAGAATCGGGCCAATGGCGCGCAGCATTTCACCCTGGCCCGGCACAATACCGGCGGACAGATCGGCATTTTCGCGGGACACCCGGACAGCAATTGGACGCCAATCGGGGATCCCGACTCGTGGCTGGGGGGAGATTCGGCGCTGGTGGAAGGCGAAGTGGGCGTGGGCACCTTGAAGCGGCTGGCGTTGAAGCTGGATGCGCGCGGGGGCGGGGATGCCGCGGGATACACCAAGGAGAACCTGTACGCTTCCGTGGATTTCCGGGCCTTGGCCGCCTTGCGCTATATCGTTAGGTTCAGTCGCCGGTTGGGCATCACCTCGCCGCTCGATCCCGTCATTTCGTATCCGCTGGGCGTCAACGTCATCACCTTGGGCGAGGCGGTCAACGTATACCAGGCCTTGAAGGACGGGTATACCTACAAGACCAAGTTCGGCGAGCCGCAACTCTTCATCGAGAAGATCTGCCTGCACGACGGCACGGTAATCTTCGAAGACTACCTGGAGCGTGAGCGTGTGGTTTCCGAGCGGACGCGCGCCGGCATCGAAGCCATCCTGGCCTCCGTGGTCAAGGGCGGCACTGGCCAGCAGATCGGTCGCGACCTCAAGGTGCCCATGGGCGATAAGGGCGGGCCGGAACTGCCGCTGCCCGCCTTCGGAAAAACCGGTACCACCAACGACTACCGCAATGGCGCCTTCCTGGGTTTCATCGCCGCTCCCAAGGGGCAGAATAAGGGCTTCGACGCCGCGAGCGGATACGCGCTTGGGGATTATACCGGCTTTGACGATAACGTCTCCATGCTGCGCAAGGGCTTCAAAGGCACGGGAAGTTCCGTTGCCATCCCCGCCTGGATCATGCAGGCCCGCGCCGTGGCCGAGGTGGACGCCTTCGCCGACCGCATCGATCTGCTGGATCTGGACATACAATCCTCGGGGCAGGCCCCCATGTTCAACCAGGAAAAATACCGGAAATTCACCGTCTCCAAACGCACCGGCCTGCCGCTGCCGGGCGCGGATGAGAAGACCTTGCAGGGCGAGGCCGCGTACACCGAGGACCTGTCCGACGAATTGGCCGGCGACGCGGAATCCGCGGACGCGGCGGCGTACACGACGATACTCATCCGCGAAGAATGAGTCTGGAGGCGGGATGCTTGCGATGAACTTGGGTAACTGGGGTGGTACCGTAACCGCGGCGATGCTGGGGCTGGCTTTGGTCGGCTGCGGAGGCACCGGCGCGAAGAAGTCCGCCCCTCCCGCGGACAAAGCAGGCGGAACCGTGCGCGTGGACGAAGGCGGCGATCTCTCCGAGGTGGCCAAGGCCGTAAAGACCCCGGAAGACCAATTGGTGCTGGATCTGATGTTGGGCTACCGCATGCTGCTGCTCCGCAATCCCGACGCCAAATCGCTGGACAAGGAAACCGTGAAACGCAGCCGCGATGCCTATGATCGCCTGGAGACGGTGCTCCGCCATGGAGGCCTAAAGTCCCAGGAAGGCGGCGAGCGGGTATTCACCGTGACCAACGGCGATAAGCTTTCACTGCAGGAGGTGATCCGTTCGGCCTCGGAAGCGGCGGACAAGGCCGCCCGTGAAGGCGACTGGGAGCGGGCCCGGGCGCGCTGGAAGGAAATCACCCAGAGCAAGGCCGCGGTGACGTTCACCATGGAAGAGGCGCAATGGGGGTTGACCCTGACTGACGCCCTGCAATCGCCCCTCCCCGATTCGCTCAAGAAGAGATTGCGGGACGTGAACGAGAGCTACTTGGCGGATGCGGGGCACGAGGACGTGGGCCGGCAGGTGAAGGCATTGCTGGAATCCATTTCCGACGTGAAGCTGCAACGGGAGCTGAAGAAGTTGGCCAACCGCGCCTGGGAACGCGACAAGCGCGCCGGTCGCATCAGCCCGCAAGTCCAACAGGCCCAGGCAACCGCCGCGGCCGGCACCACGGTCCCGCCTTCGGACAGCGGGAAACCATCGGACGCGGGATCCCCTGCGAATCCCGAGAATCCTTCCGCCACGGGAACCTCCGCTACGGTCAATAACGAAGCCGCCGCCATTACCGCCGAGGCCGATTCGCTGGCCGCCAAAGGCAAGTACGTGGCCGCCCTCAAGACCCTGGAACGCGGTGGCCCTGAGCAATCGTGGGTCAAGGACAAGAAGGCCCAGATCGGCGATCGCTTCTGCGAGGAAAAACGCCGCTCGGCCGCCAACTCGTTCAAGGATTTCAAGAAGGCTTCCGCCGAACCGGCCAAGCGCGAATTCCTGAAACGCACGGCTTCCGATCTCGACAGTTGCCTGTTCTATTTCCCGGAGCTGGCGGTAAGCCAGAAGGTGAGAAAGAATAGGGAGATGGTAGAGGGGGAGATGAAGAAGCTGAAGTGAAAGCGCTGCTGTTCCGGCCGCGTAAAGGCCGCCATTTCTCCCGCTATCTGATGGGGTTCGTTTTCGTCGCTTGCGGATTGCTGCTCTGCACGCAGAACCTGTTGGCTGGCGGCGTGCTCTTGCTGCCGGGCGTCATCGTACTGTATTACGCGCCGCGTTGGGAATTACGCATCGAGCTTACCGATAAGGCCATCCGCTTCTCCGAGAATGTGGTGGAGACCCATGAATTGGAATTGCTCTTCTCGGATATCGCCGAAATAAGGCGGGTGGAGGAGAAGGAGGATCGCAAGGGTTTTCTCAGCTCCTATTCCGAGTTCTACCCTTTCGTGGAATTCCAGACGCGGGCCGGCCGCACCTACCGCATGCATGACATTTTCGACGACGATTTCGATGAGGAAATCACGCGCCTGGCCGAGGGCTCGGGGATAGGGATGGCCGCATTCCCCAGGGGCGCGGAATAAAATTTTAACTTGTGGGCCCTATGCCCACCCCTCCCGACCAGGCCCTGCCGGCCTTTCCGGACGCCGATTTCGACCGGCTGCTGCCCATCGCCTTCGCCGAGGATCTGGGCGCGAACGGCGATATCACTTCCAACGCCACCTTGGCCGCCGAGGCGCGCGGGCAGGCCCGGCTCCTTTGCAAGCAAGCCGGCGTCATCGCGGGTTTGCCCTGCATCGATCGGGTCTTCAGCCATCATGGCGCGCGCGTCGAGATCGAAATGCTGCGCGGAGAAGGGGAAGAGGTGGGGGCCGGCGACGAGCTTGCCCGCCTACGCGGACCGTTGCGCGCCCTGCTCTCCTGCGAACGCATCCTGCTCAACTTCCTGCAACGCTTTTCCGGCATCGCCACCACGGCGCGCGCCTATGCCCACGCCCTGGATGGGTCGGACACCCGCGTGCTCGATACGCGCAAGACCTTGCCGGGCTACCGCGCCCTGGATAAGTACGCGGTAACCCTCGGCGGCGGCCGCAACCACCGCATGGGCCTGTACGACATGGTCTTGGTCAAGGACAACCATGCCGATGCCTGCGGCTCGGTGCGGGCTGCGGTCGACAAGGTCGAGGAGGCCTACTCCGGCAAATACCCGGTGGAAGCCGAAGTCCGCAGCCTCTCCGAACTGGAATCCCTCCTAGATGCACGGGTGGACGTCATCCTGCTCGACAATATGGACGATGCGGCTTTGGCCGCCTGCGTTGGCATGGCCCGGTCGCGGGCGCCGCGCCTAAAGCTCGAAGCCAGCGGCAACATGGATCTGGATCGCGCGCGGCGCATCAAGGGTTTGGGCCTGGATTTCATCTCGGTGGGAGCCTTGACGCATAGCGTCAGGGCCCTGGATATCTCCCTCGAAATCGTAGGCGAAAATGGCTAAGCCCGGCGATCTCCGCCTCGCGGTGGATATAGGCAACACCAACACCGTCATAGGGTTGTTCGCCCGCAAGGCCATCGCGCATCGTTGGCGCCTGGCTACCCGCAAGGATACCACCGTGGACGAGATCGCCATGGCGCTGCACGGCTTGTTGCGGTCGGACGAAGAACGCGAATCCATCGCCGCCTCGGCCATGGCTTCGGTGGTGCCCGCCTTGGACGACAGCTGGGCGCGGGCCCTGGAAGAGGTACTGGGCGCGGCGCCCGAGGTGCTGGACTATACCAATTGCATGGGTCTGAAGCTGGAATACGAAATCCCCCGCCAGATCGGCGCGGATCGCCTGGCCAACGTGCTTGGGGCCCATGCCCTGGGGTACAAGCGGGGCGTGGTCATCGATTTGGGTACGGCCACCACCTACGACGTGTTCGGCGAGGATGCGTACTACGGAGGCATCATCTGCCCCGGCATCCAGAGCTCTTTGCGCGGCCTGGCCCAGAGCGCGGCCAAGCTCTCCGAAGTGGAACTGCGTTGGATCGATAAGGCCGTGGGCAAGACTACGGACGATGCCTTGCGCATCGGCATGCTGCAAGGGACCATCGGCCAGGTCGAATACCTGCTCAAGGCCATCTTCAAGGAAAAGGGAATGCAATCGCCTTCGGTAATCGCCACCGGGGGGCTGGCGCCCTTGCTCGGCGGGCGCTCCCGCGCCATCCACGTCATCGAACCGGATCTCACCCTCATCGGCATCAATTACCTGCTGGACGGGCGTCCCAAAAAAAGAAAGAAGAAAAAATGAAGCGCATCCTGGTTACCGGCGGGGCGGGTTTTCTCGGCTCCCACCTTTGCGAACGGTTGGTTGAACAGGGCCATGACGTGGTGTGCATGGACAATTATTTCACCGGCATGAAGCGGAACATCGAGCATTTGCGCGGCCGCGGGAATTTCGAGATCATCCGGCACGACGTGACCATGCCGCTTTTCCTCGAGGTCGACCAGATCTACAATCTGGCCTGCCCCGCTTCGCCCATCCATTACCAGTACAACGCGGTCAAGACCATCAAGACCAGCGTAATGGGCGCCATCAACATGCTGGGCCTGGCCAAGCGCGTCAAAGCGCGCGTGCTACAGGCCTCCACCAGCGAAGTCTACGGAGATCCCGTGGTGCACCCCCAGAAGGAGGATTACTGGGGACACGTCAATCCCATCGGGATCCGTTCCTGCTATGACGAGGGCAAGCGCGTGGCCGAAACCCTGTTCTTCGATTACAAGCGCCAGAACAAAGTGGACATCCGCGTCATCCGCATCTTCAATACCTACGGGCCCAAGATGCATCCCTTCGACGGCCGTGTGGTATCGAATTTCATCGTCCAGGCCCTGCAAGGCACGGATATCACCATCTACGGCGACGGTTCGCAAACGCGCTCCTTCTGCTACGTTTCCGATCTGATCGAAGGCATGGTGCGTCTGATGGAGCATCCCACCATGACCGGCCCTGTCAACGTCGGCAATCCCAACGAGTTCACCATCCGCGAGTTGGCGGAGCAGGTGGTCGCCCAATCCGGGAGTAAGAGCAAGATCGTCGTAAAGCCGTTGCCCAGCGACGACCCCAAGCAGCGTCAGCCGGACATCACGCTGGCGAAAAAGGAACTGGGCTGGACCCCCAAGGTCGAGCTCAAGCAAGGCCTGGAAAAAACCATCGCGTATTTCGACAAGCTGTTGTCCTCGGGCGAAAACCTGCAGGACTACGTCCGGCAGCAACAAGGCTGAAACGGCGGTCGGAGGCGGAATATCCCGCCTCCGCCCCCGACGTTTGATCCCCGCTTTCCGGTAACCTGCTCCCCGAAAAAAATCCGCCCATCTCCCCAGGTAACGTGCAGGGTACGCTGTAACAAGCGCATGTGACGCGCGACACATCTTCCGCGACCGGAAACCGCCGGGCAGGACCCGGGTCCCGGTCGCGGACGGACAGATAACCCTTCACTCACATTCCAGGAGATTTCCATGCGGAACGCTAAATTCCTATGCGCCCTTCCATTGTTGTTCGCGCTTTCGGCTTGCCAGCGCGATGAAATCGAAATCGCGGGCCCGGCCTGCGCCGCTCCTTGCCCGGATGCTGCCGCGAATAAGCACAGCGACCCCGAGTACATCGCGATGCTCCGCGCCAGGGGCTACGCCAATGCCGAAATCCGGGCCTTATCGGACGGCTTCATCGTGGAAGGGGATATTTTCATCCCCAAATCGGACTTGGACAAGCCGCAACCGGCGGCCAAGGAATCGCAGCGCCAGAGCGGCGGCAACGTAAGCGCTTCGAAAGCATCGTGGATCAAGGTCCAGGTGCACCCGTCCGTCGCGGGCTGGAAAACCGATGTCATGCAGGCGATCAACATGTGGAACGCGGTGCAATCCGCCATCCGCCTCATTCCCGTCGCCTCGGGCGGGGATATCCTGGTCGCGGCGGACACTGCGACGGCCTTACCCGAAAGCCGGCGCAACCTCGCATCCAACGTATGCGGCATGTCCGGATTCCCCAGCGGCGGCGATCCGTACGGATACGTCAGCCTTAACGTGGATAAAAGCACGGTGACGGACGATGAGCGCGAGCGCATCGACATCATCGCGCATGAAATCGGGCACGCCATCGGTTTCGCCCACACCAACAGCGCCGACGGTACCCTCATACCCGGCACGCCGGATTCGGATCCATCCCTTATGAACGGGGGCCAATGCGGCGATCATTACGACAACCTGAGCGATTGGGATCGCAAGGCCCTGATCATCAAGTACCCCAAGGACGTACCGCTCCCGGGCATGAAGTTCAAGGACGGGGACTTCAAGGACGATCTCGTGTATTGGCGCCCCAGCTCGGGCTACTGGCATATCCTGAAATCATCTTCCGGTTATACCACCGAGATCAGCTACCAGTGGGGCCTGCAGGGAGACGTGCCCTTGGCGAAATGCGATTTCGACAATGACGGGTACGCCGACCTGGTCACCTGGAGGCCTTCCACCGGCGTGTGGGCCATCGGGTTTTCCGCTTCCAACTATACGACCACGGCCCATTACCAGTGGGGACAGCGCGGGGACATTCCCCTGGGCGGCATGGATGTCGACGGCGATCACAAGACCGATCTGGTTCTCTGGCGCTGGACCGACGGCAAGTTCAAGGTGCTGAAATCGTCGACCGGCTATACCGCCTTCACCGAGTACGCCTGGGGCGGATACGGCGATATTCCCATGGCGGATACCGATCTGGACCGGGATGGCCATCCGGATATGGTGTTCTACCGTCCGACCACGGGCGTCTGGTATTGGAAGTCCTCGGCTTCCAACTACGCGATCACCTACGGGCAGCAGTGGGGCACCTTGGGGGACATCCCCATGATCGGCACCGACTACGATGGCGATCTCAAGGACGAGATCACCGTGTATCGGCCGCTGACGGGCCAATGGCAGGTACTGACCTCGTGGTCGAACTATACCCAGTACCGTACCTACACCTTCGGGGCGGTTGGGGATCTCCCCTTGGCGAACGCGGATCTCGATTCCGACGGGCGTAAGGACCTGGCGGTATGGCGTCCCACCAGCGGGACCTGGTACGTACGCACCGCCGCTTCCAATTTCGCTTCGGGACTGAATTGGCAGTTCGGGCAGTAACGGGAATCGGAAACGGGGAAGGGACCGCCGCAAGCGGCCCCTTTTCATCGTTTCAGGGTTTGCGCAGGCAGGCCTGCCAGCTTTTCCACGTCGCCCGTACCCCTCCGGGTACCCCGTAACGTTCGCGGTACGCCGCAATAAGTCCGGCGAGCTTGGCCCGCGTCAGGGCCTTTCCCGTTTCCGGGCGCCGGGCCGATCCCATGGCTTTGATGGCGGCCAGGAATTGCTCCGGGCCGGGAAAGATTTCCGTCGCGGATGCTTCGCTCCAGCTTTCCACGGAAAGCCCGTTCTCCGCCGCGGCTTCGGCCACATCCGCTTCGGAATTTCCCGGAAAGCTCGAGTATGCGAACGGCGGCTCCCGCAGTAGCGAGTTCAACTCGGGAAAATTGCCCGGGGTGAATCCGGACACGAGATATATTCCTCTCGGGGCCAAGCACGAGGCGGCCAACGCGAAATGCGGCTTCAGATCAGGGAACCATTGCACCAGGGCGTTGCTTGCGGCCAAAGCGAAACCGCGGGCCGCCCAGGCGGGGAGCGGCGCCGGCGTCCCGTCCATGGCATCCAGGATCTGCCAATCAATTTCCGCCCCGGGTGTCGCAAGCCGCGCGGCCGCGAGCATACGTTCCGACGCGTCGGTTGCCAGAATACGGGCGGCAGGGAAGCGCGCGCGCAGCATACGGGTGAGGATCCCGGTGCCGCATCCGAATTCCAGCAGTGAATCCGGATCCGGTTCCCGTCCCCGGGGGATAAGGCTCAGTAGGGATTCCGCCATCCCTGTCTGGACGCCGGAATGTTCGCCATAGCTGGAGGCCGCCCTGCCGAAGCGTCGCGCGTGGAAATTCATGTCAGCGCGCCGGCGGAAGGATCCATGTCGAGGAAGAGCGGGGCCACCGTCTCTGGATAGTCGAGAAAGGGTACATGGCCATGCGGATAAGCGACCCGGCGCTTTCCGGCCAGTTCGGTCTGCCAGGCGGGGGCCAGCGGATCCAAAGGGCTGGCGAGAAAAACATGGCGCGCGTTATCCGGTAACTCCATGGGGTCGACGGTCTCCGCGGCGAGGTGTTCCAGGCCCTTTTCCAAGGAGTCCTCCGAATAGGCAGCGGCCTGCATCGTCCAGGCGTCCCCGCGGGATTTATGGGTAGCATCCAGGTTACCCAGTACCAAGGTCAGGAATTCCGCCAGCACGGTTTCTCGCTCGCCGGCAATGCGACGAGCCATGCGCCTCACCGCCGAGCGCGGCCATGGACCCCCAGTGCGGCAGAATGAGAAGACGGGAGAGATGGAAAGCAGACGGCAGGCCGGATGTAAACCGTCCGCCAGGGCGCGATGCAGCAGCAGGCTGCCCAGGGACCAGGCTGCCAGGCAACCTCCGGCGGGCAAGCGCGCGGCTTCGGCCGGCAACAGTTCGGGTTGGGCCAGGACACGATGGGCATCCAGGAAGCGATGCTCGCGGTGAGGGTAGAGCTGCTCCAGCTCCGATCGCCAGCATTCCAGTCCCGATGCCCAGCCTCCCAACCAGAGGACGGGTTCAACCATCCCCGGCCTCGTTGGCGCTTTCGTCGAGGGCACCGGAGATCTCGTCGGCGAGCGCGTCGATCTCGCTCTTTTCCATCTCGCAAGTGAGGTTGATGCGCAAGCGGGCCGAACCCTCGGGAACCGTGGGCGGGCGCACCGGAGGCGCATGGTAACCGGCGTGGAACAGGGCTTGGGAGATGCGCAGGGCCGCCCGATCCGATCCGGCGATTACCGGTACGATATGGCTTTCCGTGGGCCCGAGAACGAACCCGCGCCGCGCGAACAGTTCCCGCGCATGGCCGGCGACCTCGGCCAGTTTTTGCCGCCGCCACGATTCCGCCTCGGCGACGCGCAGGGCCGCCAAGGCCGCGCCTGCCGCGGCGGGCGGCAGGGCCGTGCTGAAGATGAAGCTGCGGGCCGCGTTCACCAGCCAGTCGATGGCATCGACTGGGCCGGATAGGTAAGCCCCGAAGCCGCCGTAAGCCTTTCCAAACGTACCCATGATCAGGATGCGTCCCGATGCGATCCCGGCGGCAAGGGCGGGGGAGACGAGCTCGGGCCGGCAGCCGGTGGAATGGGCTTCGTCCAGGTACAGCCAGAATCCGTAACGCGCCTGCAGCTCAAGCAAACCGTCGATTGGCGCGATGTCGCCATCCATGCTGAACAGGGTTTCCGTGCAGACCAGGCCCGGTCCCGCGCCCTGATGCGCATCCAGAAGGGAGCGCAGATGATCCAGATCGCGATGACGGTAGCGGTGGAACGCGCCGGGCAGGGAGCGCAGCGCTTCCGCCATGCTGGCATGGTTCAGCTTATCGCTGAATATCGTCCCCAGTACCGGGGCCAGGGCCTGCAAGGCGCCGTGATTGGCCATGAAGCCGGTATTGAATAGCAGGGTCTTGCCAAGAGGACGGAGTACCGCGACGGCTTCTTCCAGTTCGCGATGGATGGGGAGCCCTCCGCCCAGAAGGCGGGATCCGCCGGCCCCGGCACCGAAGCGGAGGGCGGCATCGGCCGCGGCCTGCTTCACCACCGGGTGGCCCGAGAGGCCCAGGTAATCGTTGGAGCTGAGGTTGAGGCAGCGCCGCCCTTCGCGCTCGATATGTTTGCCGGGGAGCCCCGGCCAAGCGGAGATCGAGCGCAGGCGATCCTGGTCCCGCAACGCATCCAACCGATCCGCGAACGGGTTCATGGACCCTCCCCGGTATACCAGGTATCCAGCGCCGCCGCCAACGGTTGCCAAAGCCCCAGGGCTTCGGCCGCAGTGGGCGGGCGCCCTTGGGCAAGGGCGGGGGAGAAAGGCATTTCGCCGAAGCAGGGGATACGGGCGAGTTCGGAAATGGTGCGGCGATTGTCCGCGGCCAGGGGATCGGGAACCGCCGCGCGATGGCAAAAGGCGAAACCCGCGATGGGAACCCCGGCCTGCCGCAACCAGGCGAGGGTGGACAGGGTATGGTGCAGGGTACCGAGCCCGGGCGCCGCGGCGATCAGCGCGGGCGCGCCGGCTTCGGCGGCGATCAGGGCCAAGGTCGCGCCTTGGCGATCGAGCGGGACGGCGGCACCACCCGCGCCTTCGCAGAGAACCAGATCGTGGGAACGGGAGAGCCCACGCAAATCGTCGCGGATTACGGCCAGGGATATTTCGGCGCCTTCCCGCTCGGCGGCCAGATGCGGCGAAGCGGCCATGCGTAACGCATAGGTTACGTGGGCGGTGGGAGCCCCGCCCGCCATCCAGGACATCCAATCCGCGTCCCCGCCTTCGCGGGGCGGAACACCGAAAGGGGAAGTTCCGCATTGGACCGGTTTATGGTAGGCGGTCCGCAGACCCCTGGCCCGGGCCCAAAGCAAAGCGGCCAGGCAGAGCCCGGTCTTGCCTACGTCGGTACCTGTTCCGGTGATAAAGAGGATCTTGCCCATGGTTCTCCGCCCGTCCGCGGGGGGAAAGGCCATGCAAAAATCTATACCCTGAGAGCCAATTCCAATACCCGGGACCATCCGGGCACCAGGGATCGGCGGGAACCGTTGGGGGCGCTTCGATTGACAAACCGGTGCAGCCCGAACTAGTTTTCCCCATCCCAACCCGGTTTAAAAGCCAGGTTGGGTCCCGGATTTTGTCACCCGGGATCCCGAGAAATCCGGACGATTAGCTCAGCTGGTTAGAGTATTACCTTGACATGGTAGGGGTCACTGGTTCGAGTCCAGTATCGTCCAGGTTCCCGCTCCTCACCCTTCCTCCCCGCTTTCCCCCATAATCCCTTAGTTTTCTAATTTTCCCGCTTCAGAATCAGCGGAGCCCACTTGTCCATAGTCAAAGTCACCCTGCCCAACAATTCCGTACTGGAAGTCGAATCCGGCGCCACCGTGCTGGACGCCGTAAAGAAAATCGGCCCCGGCCTGGCCAAAAGCGCCATCGCCGCCATCTACAACGGCAAGGAAATGGATCTCTCCCGCACCCTCCATGAGGACGGGCAGCTCCGCGTACTCACCACCCAGAATCCGGAAGCGGTGGAGATCATCCGCCATTCCACGGCCCATCTCATGGCCATGGCCGTAACCGAGCTGTTCCCGGGCACCCTGCTTACCATCGGTCCCATCATCGAGAACGGCTTCTACTACGATTTCGATTCGCCGCACAAGTTCAGCCCGGACGATTTCCCCGCCATCGAAGCCAAGATGCGCGATTTCGCCAAAGCGGATCTGCCCGTGGTGCGCTCCGAAAAGCCCCGCTCCGAGGCCATCGCCTATTATAAGGATCCCGCCCATCGCGAACCCTACAAGGTCGAGATGATGGAAGAGTGGACGGACGATTCCGTAAGCTTCTACCAGCAGGGCCCTTTCGGGGATCTCTGCCGCGGTCCCCACGTGCCTTCCACCGGCAAGCTCGGGCATTTCAAACTGCTTTCCGTAGCGGGCGCCTACTGGCGCGGGGACGAGAAGCGGCCCATGCTGCAGCGCATCTATGCCACCGCCTTCACGTCCAAGGACGATCTCGAAAAGCATCTCTTCATGCTGGAAGAGGCCAAGAAGCGGGATCACCGCAAGGTGGGCAAGGAGCTCGACTACTTCCACATGGAGGAAGGTTCGCCGGGCATGGTGTTCTGGCACGCGCGCGGATGGAAACTGTATTCCACCCTGATGGAATACATACGCCAGAAGCTTTCGCGCCGCGGCTACCAGGAAGTGCGCACGCCCGAAGTGGTGGAGAAGAACCTCTACGTCAAGTCCGGCCATGTCGCCAATTACGCGGACCTCATGTTCTTTACCGAGAGCGAGAACCGCGAGTTCGTCATCAAGCCCATGAATTGCCCGTGCCACGTGGAGATCTTCAAGCAAGGGATCAAATCGTTCCGCGATCTGCCCGTGCGCCTTTCCGAGTTCGGCAAATGCCACCGCAACGAACTGGCGGGTGCCATCCACGGCCTGATGCGCGTACGCGGTTTCACCCAGGACGATGCCCACATCTTCTGCACGGTCGAACAGATCGCGGACGAAGTGGCGGACTTCTGCAAGCTGCTGCAGGAAATCTACGCCGAGTTCGGGTTCACTGACATCATCGTAAAGCTTGCGGATCGCCCCGAGAAGCGCGTGGGCAGCGACGACGCCTGGGACAAGGCCGAAGCCGCCTTGAGCGAAGCCTGCGGCCGCGCCAACCTCGCCTACGTCATGAACAAGGGCGACGGCGCCTTCTATGGCCCCAAGCTGGAATTCACCCTCAAGGATTCCCTTGGCCGCCATTGGCAATGCGGCACCATCCAGGTCGACTTCAATACCGCCGATCGCTTGGGCGCCGAGTACGTCGCATCGGACGGATCCAAACATGCCCCCGTGATGTTGCATCGCGCGGTATTCGGATCCCTGGAGCGATTCATCGCCATCCTCATCGAGAACTTCGGCGGGGACCTGCCCATGTGGATGAACCCGCAGCAGGTACGGGTGCTCCCGGTCTCGGAAAAGACCTTGGAGTATAGCCGGGAAGTGAACCGGAAGCTTCTGGACGCCGGATACCTCTCCGAGGTGGACGAGCGGAACGATAAAATCGGGTTCAAAATCCGCGAAGGGGAGCGGGAGAAGGTCCCTTACCTCATCATTTTGGGCGAAAAAGAGGCCCAGTCCGGAAAAATCACCCTTCGGAAGCGTAAAACCGGGGATTTAGGTGCGTTTTCCTTAGACGAGGCCATGGAAAAATTTAAATTGGAGGTTTCCACAAAAGGGGGTTAACCTCTTTCCTGGAACCAAGTTCACGAAAGGTAGAGATTGCAGAGAAGACCGTTTTTCAGCGCCCCCAAAGAAACCATCCGCATCAACGAACATATCCGCACCTATGAAGTGCGTGTCATCGACGCCGATGGGAAGCAATTGGGAGTGCTTACGGTTCCGGCAGCCATTGAACGGGCGAAGGAACGCGGACTTGATCTTGTCGAGGTGAGCCCCACGGCCCAGCCTCCGGTATGCCGTATCATGGATTTCGGCAAGTATAAGTACGAAATCTCAAAAAAGGCCAAGGCGTCCAAAGCGAAGCAGCACGTCATCAAGGTCAAGGAGATCAAGTTCCATCCCAAAACGGGAGAAAATGACTATAATTACCGCCTCGTTCAGGCGAAGGAATTCCTGGAAAAGGGCTTCAAAGTCAAGGCAACCGTCGTGTTCCGTGGCCGCGAAATGGCCCACATGGAATTCGGTTCGCGTTGGTTGAAGAAGATGGTCGTGGACCTCGTTGGTATCGGACTCGCGGAAACGGGATCGATACAAGAAGGTCGTAACGTGACCACGATTTTCGGACCGGTGAAGCACCACGTGCAGCCCGTCGTCAAGCCGAAAGCTCCTGCCGCCCCTGGGGTGCCGGGAGCCAAGCCTGCGGCGGAAGCGGAAGGTGCTCCCGCCCCGGCGGCAGCGCCGGTGGAACCCAAGAGCGAAACGGCTCCGGCCCCGCAGGCTTGAGCCAAGCGAGTATCGAAGCGTAAGGAAGAGGATAAGTAAATGCCTAAGATGAAGACCCACAGCGGAGCCAAGAAGCGTTTCAAGGTTACCGCCAACGGCAAGCTGAAGCGCAAGGGCGCGAACAAGAATCACATCATGGGCAAGAAGAAGCCCGAAATGAAGCGTCGCGCCGGCGGTGCCTTCTACGTGGGCCCCACCGAAGAGCCGCGCATGAAGCGCCTGCTCGGCATCGGCGGCTAAGAGAGTATCAGGAGATAGAGAAATGCCCAGAAGCAAACCATCAGTAGCCTCACGCCAACGCCGCAAGAAGATCCTCAAGCGCGCCAAGGGATTCTACGGCCGTAAGAAGTCGAACCTTAAGCTCGCCAAGGAAGCGGTAGACAAGGCCCGTAAATTCGCGACGGAGCATCGCCGCGATCGGAAAGCCGCCTACCGTACGCTTTGGACCGTGCGCATCAATGCCGCGGCCCGCGAACTCGGTACCACCTATTCGCGCCTGATCGCCGGACTCAAGAAAGCCGCCATCAACCTCGATCGCAAGATCCTGGCCGACTTGGCTCTCTCCGACTCGGCCGCTTTCGCGAAAGTGGTCGAGCTCGCCAAGGCGAAGTAAGTTTCGTAACGGATCGAAGTAATTGAAACGCGCTTCGCGTTTCCGAGGCCGGGGCCCCAAAGCCCCGGCCTTTTCATTGTATCCGCGATTTCCCCTCTCGCTTTCCCGACCTGAACCAACCTAAAAAAGCTAAATACTGGGGCGCGCCGCGGACGCTAACCGCCGTGTTACCGCAACCTGCGGAATACGGCCTAATCCTGGACGCGCGCGCGACGGGAGCGAGCCATGTCCGAACCCACCTTGAAAACCCCTCCGCAAATCCCTCCCGGGCAGGCCACTTTCGGCGCCCGTATGGCGGTCAACGCCAC
Source organism: Fibrobacterota bacterium (assembly GCA_023249635.1). Lineage (GTDB taxonomy): Bacteria > Fibrobacterota > Fibrobacteria > UBA11236 > UBA11236 > Chersky-265. The sequence continues at coordinate 26,434 of JAHFCH010000006.1, read as the reverse complement.
GCCGAGCAAAGCCGATCTGGCGCATAGCCGATCATTGCTCCTCAGTTTCATTGTGGTCTCCTCGTCGTTGCTTCCCGTAATCATCCCCGGCATCTTCGCCTATGCCAAGCGCGATCTGCTGGCCGGCCTCGCCGATGACAGGCCCTTGTTCGGATGGCTGGGCTTGGCCGCATCCCTCGGCGTGCTCGTTCTGCAAATAGCCATGACGCGGCGGCGTACCTTCCGCACCTGCTTCGAGAATCTCCGCGGTCCCGTCAACGAGATTGGCAGCTACCTGTGGCTGTGCCGTTTCGGCGTCGCCATGCTGGCCATGGTCGGGGCCACCTTTCTCTTGGTGCCCCAAGGCGAGGAGTCCCTGCGCACCCTGTTCGAGCACAAGCATTATTTCGATTTCTGGTATTACCTGCGCGCCTGCTTCTTCCACGGCAGCATCATCCTCTTCGCCTTCGCGTTGTGGTTCTCCAGCGCATACCTCATCGAGCGCTTCCGTCCCGAGCATCGCACCACCGGCATCCAGGTGAACTTCCCCCGCATCCTGGGAGCGCTGGCCTGCCTCATCCCGGCCATGGCCTTGCATCAGGCCAGTTATGCCTACCTCTCCGGCGACTACGGCTGGGCCCGCCTGCTTATCAGCCTCCCCGTTTTCGCTTTGCTTTTCGCGGGGCCCCGCCTGTTTCCGGTTCTGCTGCTGGGATTATGGACCGCCTACCTGGCCGCTTACCTTCCCAGTCTGTGGATCGTCGACCGCGGCGGGGTGGAGGGGCATGCCTGGCATTCCCTGAACCGGGCCGCGCTCATCGAGATGTTCCTGGGCGGCGTCTTGTCCCTGTTCTTCGTTGGACATCGTGCTTTGCGCGAGGCCCAGAGCGCGCGCGCCGAGGCTACGGGAGAGATGCGCGCCATGACGGCCGGAAATCCCCCGCTGACGCCCGAGAACGATCCCGCCCGCTTCATGACCCATCCCCTGATGCGCTTCCCGCGCATCTGGTGGTTCTCGGGCTTCGGCTTCTTGGCCGTGCTCGCCATCGTGACTTGGCTCCCGGAGCTGCCCGGATCCCTCAACGCCGCCGGCATCCTCATCTTCGCATGCGCCAGCTGGATCAGCATCGGTAGCATGTTGACCACCTTTTCCGAGAAGCAACCCGGCGTCTCGGGGCAACGCTCCCATCCCTTACCCGTCTTCACCGCGCTTATCCTGGCGCTTGTCGGGTTCGGGATCATCAACGATAACCATCCCGTACGGCAGATGAGCGCCTTGCCGAACCCGGTGCCGCTGGAGCCCAGCCTGCACGCCTACATCCAGGATTGGCTGGCGAGTTCGGGCGATCGTTGCCCGGAGGCCCAGGGCAAGGCCCAGCCGATGATCATCGTGGCCGCGGAAGGCGGCGGCATCCGCGCCGCGTACTGGACGGCTTCGGTGCTTTCGGCCCTGCAGGATCGCTATCCCTGCTTCGCTTCCGGCGTCGCCGGGCTCTCGGGCGTTTCCGGCGGCAGCGTGGGCTCATCGGTATTCGCGGCCCAGGCGGCCCATCGTATCGGTCTCTCACCGCAGGCGGAGCCGCCGGCCTGCAAGGATTACGACGGCGCGGTCAAGAACACCTGGGTGGCCTGCTCCCGCAGCGTGTTGGGGCGCGATTTCCTCTCGCCGGCATTGGCCTACCTCCTGTTCCCGGATTTGGTGCAACGCTTCCTGCCTTTTCCCGTGGGCTTTTTCGATCGAGGCAGGGCCCTGGAGCAATCGTGGGAGCGGGCCTGGAAGTCGACCTTCAAGACTTCGGATTATTTCGCGGCGCCCTTCGATTCCCTGTGGCGCCAGCCGGGACCGTCCTGGCGCGTGCCCGCGCTGTTCCTCAACGGGACCTGGGCCGAGAATGGCTGGCGCCTGATAAGCGCGCCCGTGGCCTTGGGTCGCGAAGAGGTATCCGCCGCCCGCAATGTGGCGGAACTGGCCGATCATCCCATGCGGCTTTCCACCGCGGCCCATGTAAGCGCCCGCTTCACCTACGTATCGCCCGCGGGCAGCTTGGTGAAGGACGGCAAGCTGGCGGGCCATGTGGTGGACGGGGCCTATTTCGAGAATTCGGGATCCGCAACCGCGGGGGAAATCCTCAACGCCGCGCGGCGCGTGCTCGATTCCTCCAGCTACCGTTATTGCAGGGCCAAGGATACCGTGGACGTGGTGCCCATCATGCTGGTAATCCGCTTCCAGGAGCGTACTTCCAAGAATGCCATCCGGCTCAGCACCGGGGCCGTGCCCAATCCGTTGCTGGTGCTCAAGGAGACCACGGTACCCTTGCGGACCTTGCTCAATACCCGCGGCGCGCGGGGCGATTTCTCCCTGGACGCGGTCAAGATCCAGATGGCCCGCGTGGCCTATCTGCAGCGGCCCGGCGCCCCGAAAGCCAAAGTAATCGAGGCCATATTGAAGGAGACCCAGGCGCCGCTCCCGTTGGGCTGGTCCCTGTCGGCGGTGGCCCAGGAGGAAATGGCCAATCAGTTGGATGATTTCATGGAGCATTCGCCCGCGGTGAAATACCTCGACAAAATGCTGGTGAGCCGGGAAGCGCCCAAGCCGGATGCGCCGCCGCCCACGGCTTCCATCGAGCCCTGAAGCCCGTCCTGCCTGCGACCACGGCCATTCGGCTGGGCCCGCTTCGGCACCCACGCCCGGCGCCGGTCGGCGGGGATAGCTATATTTCCGCGGGTTCAGCCGGGAGTTTTCCGACCCAATGCAGCTTATCCAAGATATCCGCGTCCGCCTCGACGCGGAAATGCAATCCTTGCAGGCCAAACTCGCAGCCGGCGAGAAGGGGCTCAGCAAGGTATTCGAGGACGCCAAGATCCGCTACCAGGGCAAGAAGGGCGACATCTCCGGCCTGTTGCGCTCCATGGGAACCCTGCCCGCCGAACAGCGCCCGGACTTCGGCAAGCTCGTCAACGAATTGCGCGATTACGCCGAGGGCCTCTTCGATTCGATGCAGCAAGGCATCAAGGAAGCCGACATCGCCGGCAGCCTGGCGGGTTCGACCCTGGACGCCACCTTACCTGGGTACCGCATTCCCCAAGGTTCCCTGCATCCCATGTCCCAGGTGCGCGAGGAGATCATCTCCTTCTTCCAAGGGCTGGGTTTCGAACTGGCCGCCGGTCCCGAGGTCGACAACGACTGGTACAACTTCGAGGCGCTCAACATCCCGCCCGATCATCCCTCCCGTGACATGCATGATACCTTCTACGTGGACGATCAGGTGGTGCTGCGCACGCATACCTCCAACGTGCAGGCGCATTACATGGAGACCCATCCGGGCCAGCCCATCCGCATCATCGCCCCCGGTTTCGTTTACCGCGTGGACAATGACGCCACCCATTCGCCCATGTTCCAGCAGGTGGAATGCCTGGTGGTGGACAAGGACATCTCCTTCGCCCACCTCAAGGGAACCCTCTTCGTGTGGGCCCGGCACATGTTCGGCGATAAGACCACCATGCGCTTCCGCCCCAGTTATTTCCCCTTCACCGAGCCCTCGGCGGAGATGGACGTGTCGTGCTATTTCTGCGGCGGACAAGGCCACAACAACGGCCAACCCTGCCGCACCTGCAAGACCACGGGTTGGATCGAGATCGGCGGCTGCGGCAGCGTCGATCCGAACGTGTTCGGCAAGTTGGGATGGGATCCCGAGGAATACTCCGGCTTCGCCTTCGGCTTCGGGATCGACCGGATTACCATGTTGAAGTACGGCATCCCGGATATCAGCCACTTGACGAGGAACGATAACCGGTTTTTGAAACAGTTCTGAAGAAGAGAAGGTTTAAGGTCTAAGGTTTTAGGTGGGAGAGGCCCAAACAGATCCCATGCGACCGACCCCACCTTAAACCTTAAACCTTCCCAACGCATCGACCACGAAGGATCAAATGGAAGTCTCCCTCAACTGGCTCAAGAAATACGTCGACCTCAACGGCACTCCCGGCGACGATCCCCAAGCCCTGTCCCAGGCCCTTACCTCCCTCGGTCTCGAAGTCGAAGGCATGAAGGTTTCCGGAGCCGTTCCCGGCGTGGTCTCCGCCGAAGTGCTGACCTGCGCGCGGCATCCCGAAGCGGATAAGCTTTCCGTCTGCACCGTGACCGATGGGAGCGAGACCTTTCCCGTGGTATGCGGGGCGCCTAATGTGGCCGCGGGCCAGAAGGTCCTGTTCGCCAAGGTGGGAGCCGAGATCCCGGGCAAGGGCGGCGAACCGGGGTTCAAGATCAAGAAGGCCAAACTGCGCGGCCAGGAAAGCCACGGCATGATCTGCGCCGAGGACGAAGTGGGCCTGGGCGAAAGCCATGAGGGCATCTTGGTGCTGCCCGCGGAAACGCCCCTCGGCCTGCCCATGGAAAAGATCGCCGGGCTCTCCGACGTGGCCTACGAGCTCAACGTGACCCCGAACCGGCCCGATGCCTTGTGCCATACCGGCGTGGCCCGGGAGATCGCGGCCAAGTTCGGGAAACCCCTGCGTTACCCCGGGGAAGCGCTCAAGGAAACCGGTCCCGCCATCGCCGGGCAAATCGATATCCAGCTGGAGGACATCGCGGGCTGCAGTAAGTACGTGGGCCGCGTCATCAACGGCGTCAAGGTCGGTCCCAGCCCCGATTGGCTGGTCAAAGCGCTCAAGTCCATCGGCAAGCGCAGCATCAACAACGTGGTCGATCTCACCAACTATGTGCTGCTCGAGACCAACCAGCCTTCCCATGCCTTCGATCTCAACCGCATCCGCGGCAAGCAGGTGATCATCCGCAAGGCCAAAGCCGGTGAGCGCCTCACCACCCTTGACGGCGTCGACCGCGCGCTCACCGAGGCCGACATGCTCATCGCCGACGCGCAAGGGCCCATGGTCCTGGCCGGCGTGATGGGCGGCAAGGATTCCGAAGTCAGCGAAACCACGACGGATATTTTCCTTGAGGTCGCCTACTTCACCCCCGCCGTGGTACGCCGCCAGGGCCGCCGCCACGGGCTTTCCAGCGATTCGTCCTTCCGCTTCGAACGCGGCATCGATCCCCTGGCCACCTCCCAGGTCGCCGATTACCTGGCCGCGCTTATCGCTCTCTGGTGCGGCGGAACCGTGGCCAACGGGCGCCTGGATAAATCCGCTCCGGAGCATCAGGCCTCGCCGCGCATCGTCTACCTGCGCCCCGCGCGGGCGGAAAAGCTGATCGGCATGGCCCTGGGCGAAGCCGAATGCGCGCGACGCCTGGAATCCATCGGTCTTAAAGCCGGCGCGACCTCCCAGGTCCACGGCCAGCCCGCGCTGGCCTTCGCCATCCCGGGCTTTCGCGGGGATCTCGAACGCGAAGCCGATCTCATCGAAGAGATCGCGCGCCTTGGCGATTACAACACCATTCCCGTCACCCTGCCGACCTTGCCCTTGGGCTACAAAGCCCTGCCTCCTGGCGAGTCCTTGTCGCGTTTGTTGCGCCATCATCTCAAGGATGCCGGCCTCAACGAAACCCTGAACCTGCGCTTCTCCTCGCGCAAAGCCCTGGCGAAGTTGGGCCTTCCCGCGGAAGATCCGCGTTCCGCCTGCGTGCCCCTGCGCAATCCCATCAGCGAGGAATGGGAAATCCTGCCCACCACGGCGCTCCCGTCCCTATTGGCCGCGGTGGCCTACAATCAGAATAACCAGGAGCGCAATGCGCGCTTCTTCGAGATTGCCCGCAGTTTCTACCATCGTCCCGAGGAGCGTAGCGCGCGACTGCCGGGCATCTGGGAAGAAGAGATGCTGTGCATCGTACTCTCGGGCGATTGGCCCGATCGCCGGCCCTGGAGCGGGGACACCGCCCTTTCCGGCCCGGTGGAATTCCATCATCTCAAAGGCCTGGTCGAAAATCTCCTCGCCGCCGCGGGCGTGCAGGCCCGCTTGGGCAATCCCGCGACGGATGCCTGGCTGCATCCCGTCGAATCGGGCGTAATCCTGGCTGAGCAGGGCAAGATCCCAACCGGCGCCGAGATTCTGTTCGGAAGCAAGCGGGCGCAGTCGAAAGGCGAAGTCCGTATTGGTTCCTTCGGCGTCCTGAATCCCCGCGTGCAAAGCCAGTTCGATCTGAAAGGCCCGGTGCTGGCTGCCGAGATTTCGCTTTCGGGCCTGCTCGCGGCCGCCGCCAAGACGCCTAAGTTCAAGGCCTTCGGCCATTTCTCGGCCGTCTCCCGCGACCTCAATCTGCTGGTTGATGAGGCCCGGAGCCATGGGGATATCCTGGGCCGGATGCCTACCGGGCGCGTTTCCATCCTGCAGGAAGTGCGGCTCAACTCGGTCTATCGCGGTACCGGCGTGCCCGAAGGCAAGAAGGCGCTGCATTACACCTTTACGTATCGCCATGCGGAAAAGACACTTACCGATGACGAGGTGAACAAGGCCCAGGAAAAGGTGAACCAAGAGCTCGCCAAGGACGAAGGCATCGTCTTCAAGTAAGTGCTGACAGGCCCTAATCCAGCGAGTAGTTTTTGGATCGGGGCGATGGTACCATCGCTTAAGCGGACCGGTTTCCGCATCCGGAGGAGAACAAATGGACTTCAGTCAATTCGACGCTTTGGCCAGCAAGGTTGAGGCCGCCGTTTCCACCATCGACGGCTTGAAGCAGGAGCGTAATCACCTGCAATCCGAATTGCATTCGGCTTTGGAAAAGGCCGGAAACCTCGAAAAGCTCGTAGCCGAAAAGGACGAGGAATTGGCCGTTTTGCGGAACGACGTGAACAGCAAATCGGACAATATCAACCTGGTTGGCGAGCGGATTCGGGACCTGGTGGGCCGATTGGATACCGCCCTGGCCTGAAATAGCCTCAGGTAGGCTGGCGCCTGCCGCGGGCCTGATGGTATATTAAGAATCAGCCGTCCGCCCCCAGGACAATGGGGACGGGCCGTGGAGGCCGCATCGACCATGGAACCGAGCGAACATTCCTACAAGGTCAACATCTGCGGCGAGACCTTCCAAGTAAAATCCGACCAGAATCCGCAGACCATAGAACGCGTTGCCGGATATTTGGATTTTAAAATCAGGGAAATGGGAAAAGGCGGCATCAACCCGGACAAATTCCGGGTGGTGGTGCTGGCCGCCATGAACCTGGCCGGTGAGCTGTTCGAGCTACGGGCCCGCGTGGAAGAACAGGATAGGGAACACCACGAACTACAAGAGAAAGCGAGGTCGCTCAACGCCAGTCTCGACCGGGCGCTCAACCCGGCCTGACGGCACCAGGCCATCATCGTAAGGAAGAACTCCGTCGCTCGTTTTCATGCGCCTCGGCCTTACAAACCTAGATCACTAAAAATGCGGTTTCCGTTCAACTAGCGCATGCCCCCAACCCCCGGCCCCAGGCCGGACGGCGGCGGGGAAGCGCGAACTGGATGGGGTGCATTAAACTTATGATCACAAGGTCCGAGAACAATGGGCGGTAAGTCGACGGAGTTTTTATTTTGCCGCGAAGCGCGGACCCCCCTGCTTTCTATACTTCACGGTCTGCGTCGGGCGTACGGCGCGTTCGCGGTTTTCCAGCGCTCCGCGCCCGGGCTTCCCTCCGCGCCTTGGCGTCGGGCGTCGGGCGTTAAGAAAATGAAAACTGCTTCACTCCCCTTCCAATCCGCATTTTCTTAACGCCCGACGCCAAACGCCCGACGCCCGACGATATATCGCTACAACCTCCTCTCATCCCTTTTCCCACCGCCCTTCACCCAACCGATCTTCACCCAACCGATCTTCACCCAACCGATCTTCACCCAACCGATCTTCACCCAACCGATCTTCACCCAACCCCTTTGTTACCTTTCCCTCCATGACTGCCCAACTAATCGACGGTAAGAAGACAGCCGAAAACATCCGCTCGGCCTTGAAGTCCCGCGTGGCCGCGCTCGTGGCCAAAGGAGTTACGCCAGGGCTCTCGGTGACCCTGGTCGGAGAAGACCCCGCTTCGAAAGTCTACGTGGGCGCCAAGGATGCGGCGGCCAAGGAAACCGGCATCACCGCCTGGACCCATCGCCTGCCCGCCACCGTCTCCGAAGGCGAACTCACTGAACACCTGATCAAGCAGAACGAAGACCCGGCCGTGCACGGCATCCTCTTGCAATTGCCCTTGCCCTCGCATTTGCCGTCGGAGAAATTGCTCGATCTCATCAGCCCCAAAAAGGATGTGGATGGTTTCCATCCCATCAGCCTGGGCAACCTGATGCTGGGCCGCCCCGGATTCCGGCCCTGCACGCCTTGGGGAGTACAGGAGCTATTGCGCGCCTACGGCCTGAGCCCAGAGGGCAAGCATGTCGTGGTGGTGGGCCGCTCCAACATAGTAGGTAAGCCCGTCGCCAACATCCTCATCCAGAAGGAAGCCTTCGCCAACGCCACCGTCACGGTATGCCATACCGGCACCCCTGATCTCGCGCGTTACACCCGGGATGCCGATTTCCTGATCGCCGCCATGGGCAAGCCCGAGGTGATCACGGGGGACATGGTCAAGGAAGGCGTGGTGGTTTTGGACGTGGGAGTAAATCGCATCAAGAGCGACAAAACCAAATCGGGAACGCGCCTGGTAGGCGACGTCCACTTCGAATCGGTCTCCCAGAAGGCCGCCTGGATCACGCCCGTGCCCGGCGGCGTGGGACCCATGACCATCGCCATGCTGTTGACCAATACGGTTCGCGGCGCCGAAGCGGCGCTCGCCGAGAAGACAGTCGCCGCGGCGGGCCCCACGGCGACGGCAACCGTCCGCTAAGCAGCGACAGCCCCGGTTTTATCGGGGTTTGAGGCATTCCCACCCCGAATCCGACTGGATTCCGGCCCGATTTTTGTATCTTTCCAAGGGCCTTTTACGCGGCGTTCCCGTAGATTTTCAAGCGGCCAGGAAACATGTCAGTCCCAAAAAACCAAATCGCGATCACGGTCGAGGATTACCTCAAGCAGGCATCCCTGCGCGTGAACGCGGCGTTGGAGCGGCATCTTCCCTCCGAGACCGAAGCCCCGGCCGATTTGCATCGCGCCGTGCGCTATTCCACCTTCGCCGGAGGCAAGCGTTTGCGCCCCGCCCTGGCGATGGCCTCCTTCGAAGCCTGCCACGGAATCGGCGACTCGGTGCTGCTCGCGGCCTGCGCTTTGGAGATGACGCATACCTTCTCCCTTATCCATGATGATTTGCCGTCCATGGACAACGACGATTTCCGCCGCGGCCGCCCAACCAACCATAAGGTTTTCGGCGAAGCCATTGCCATCCTGGCGGGCGATTCCTTGCTGGTCTACGCCTTCGAGCTGCTTGCCAAATCCGGCCGCCCGGAATGTATCGCCACCCTGGCCCGCGCGTTGGGCACCAAGGGCATGCTCGGCGGACAAGTGGTCGACATCCAGAGCGAAGGCAAGAAGGTCGGCCTCGAGACCGTCAATTACATCCACAACCATAAGACCGCCGCGCTCATCGAGGCATCCCTCGTGATGGGCGCGCAGCTCGCCGGCGCCGACGAAGAAGTCATCGCCGGGCTGGGCGCGTTCGGAAATCGCATCGGCTTGGCTTTCCAGATCGTCGACGACGTGCTCGACCTGGAGCAGACGACCGAGGCCTTGGGCAAGGACGCCGGTTCCGATCTCGCCAAAGGCAAAGCCACCTATCCCGCCGTGGTCGGCATCGCCGCCTCCAAAGACATGGCGCGGCAATTGATCGACGAAGCCAAACTCGAACTGCGCAAGCTGCCCATCCAGGGCGGCACGCTGGAACTGATCGCGGATTACATCATCACCCGGGTGCATTGAGCATCCCGCGGGACCCAGGGGCCTTTTGAACATGCTGGAAAACATCCACACGCCCGCGGACCTCCGCGGCCTGTCCATAGAGCAACTCAAGACTCTCGCCGCCGAGATCCGCGCGACCATCGTGAAACAGGTGGCCGCCAAAGGCGGGCATCTGGCTTCGAGCCTGGGCGCGGTGGAACTTACCATCGCGCTGCATAAGGTCTATCAGACCCCCAAGGACAAGATCGTCTGGGATACCGGCCATCAGGCCTATCCGCACAAGCTGGTCACCGGGCGTTATAAGGATTTCCATACCCTGAAGCAATTCGGCGGGCTTTCCGGGTTCTTGAAGCGCGACGAGAGCGAGTACGATACCTTCGGCGCCGGGCACGCTTCGACTTCGTTGTCGGCGGCGCTGGGCATGGCCGCGGCGCGCACGCACCAGAACCTTGACTTCGACGTGGTGGCGGTGATCGGCGACGGCGCCATGACCGGCGGCATGGTCTATGAAGCCCTCAACAACGCGGGTGAGACCGAGGAGAAGGTCACCTTCATCCTCAACGACAACAAGATGTCCATCGCCAAGAACCTGGGCGGCATCTCCAAGTACCTGAATCGCATCATCTCCAATCCCACCTACAACAAGTTGAAGGATGAGGTGTGGGGATTCACGGGCAAACTGCCCCGCGGCAAGGACCTGCAGAAGCTGGCCAGCAAGGTGGACGAAGGCCTCAAGAAGATCCTGCTCCCGGGCGGATTCTTCGAAGACCTGGGCATCCGTTACTTCGGCCCCGTCGACGGGCATAACCTGGAAGAGCTGATCGAAATCCTCGAGGCCGTGAAGAAGCGCCCGGGCCCCAACCTCATCCACGTGGTCACGACCAAGGGATACGGCTGGGACAAGTCCGAAGCCGACGCCATCAAATGGCACGCCTCCAATCCCTTCGACCTGGAATCGGGCAAGCCCAAGGCCGCCCCCGCCAAGACCCCGGGCTATACCCAGGTGTTCGGCGACGCGCTCCTAGAGATCGCGAAGCAGGATGCGCGCGTCATCGCCATCACGGGCGCCATGCCCGAAGGCTGCGGTGTGAACATCATGGCCAAGGAAATCCCCAACCGCGTGTACGACGTGGGCATCGCGGAGCAATACGCGGTGACCTTCGCCGCAGGTATGGCTTGCGAAGGCATGAAACCGGTGGTGGCCATCTATTCCACCTTCCTGCAGCGCGCCATCGACCAGGTTATCCACGACGTGGCCATCCAGGAACTGAACGTGATCTTCGCCATCGACCGCGCCGGCCTGGTCGGCCTCGACGGGCCGACCCATCATGGCGCCATGGACCTGAGCTACCTGGGCATGATCCCGGGCATGGTCATCATGGCCCCTTCGGATGAGAAGGAATTGCGCAACATGCTCTTCACCGCCATCAAGTACGATGATGGCCCCGTAGCCATGCGCTACCCCCGCGGCAGCGCCCAGGCGCCCGACGAGAAGGCGCCTTTCGAGAAGCTGCCTATCGGCATGCCCCGTATCCTGCAAGAAGGCGAAGACCTCCTCATCTTGGCCATCGGCAACATGGTCGGCTACGCGAAGAAAGCGGCCGAGCTGCTCGTGAAAGACGGCGTACGGCCCACCGTGGTGGACGCGCGTTTCGCCAAACCCCTGGATCGCGGCGCTTACGCCGACCTGCTCTCCCGCCATCGCCATGTACTGACCATCGAGGACAACGTGCCCATGGGCGGCTACGGCCAGGCCGTGGCCTTGCTCATCACCGAGCTCGGCAAAAACGATATCATTCTCCGCCATCTCAGCCTGCCCGATGAATTCGTGACGCATGGGGACATCCCCGTATTGCACAAAATCCTGGGTATGGATGCCGAAGGTATCCAGAAGAAGGCCCTGGAGATGCTCGGCCAGACCCAACTCAATCCCAAGACCCGGTAACAAATGTCCAATGCGCCCAAAGGCCGGGACGGAGCCGATGACTCCGACGGCGATTTCGATCTTTCCGGCTTCGCCGGCGGCGATTCCGCCCCCGCTCCGCGTGTGAAAGCCACTAAACCGGCCGCCGCCGAGGGGAAACCCGCAGGTTACCCCGCCGGGCCCAAGATCAAGGGTACCTTTAAGGAAGGCACGCGCGAACGCGCCCCCCGCCGCTTCGACGGCCACGATCCCCGCAGCGGCGCTCCCGAAGCCCCCAAGGCCGCGGCGCCCGCCCGTAAATTCCCGCCGCGCAACGGCGACCCCCGCGGCAGCGATCTGCCCCCCAGCCGCGGCGCCGGCGTGCCCCGTGGCCCCCGCGCCAACTCACGGGATGCCGATGCCTCGCGCGCCCACGGTGGCGCCAAGTTCGGCCCCGGTGCGCCCAAGTCCGGCGGCAAATTCGGACCGCGCCCCGGCGCCGGCCCCCGCCCAGGCGGCTACGAAAAACGCCCTCCCCGCGAAGGCGGCTTCGACCGCGGCCCGCGTGAAACCGGATTCAATCGTCCTCCCCGCGAAGGTGGTTTCGACCGCGGACCGCGTGAAGGCCAAAGACCGGGCGCAGGCGGCTTCAGAGGTCCACCCCGTGACGGCGGCTACTCCCGGCCCCCCCGCTTCGACGGGCCCCGTTCCTTCCCGCCCTCCGGACCGCGTTCCATCGAACGCGTAGGCGGCGATCACAAGCCCGTCCATCAGGATATCAAGCCCGCCCTTCCGTTGCGTACCGATAAGGGCCGCTGGAAGGAAAGCCGCTTCCTGCTGGAAGGGGCCAAGAACATCTCCGATGCCCTGACCGTCTCTTCCGGCATCATCCAGGCCGTCTATATCACCGAGGCCTTCGACGATAAGGTACTCGCGGACCTGCTCAAGAAAAATCGCGTGCAGGTGATGCAGGTGACCACCGAAGAGCTCAGCGTCTTGAGCGATGCGGAATCACCCCAGCCCATCATCGCGGTCGCAAACTTCGCGACCTTGCGTCCCGATTGGAATACCGCCCGCTATGTGACCCTGTGCGACGCCGTTCAGGATCCCGGTAACGTAGGCGCGATTTTCCGCACCTCGCTGGCGCTCGGCATGGACGCCGTGATCCTGGGTAAGGGTTCCTGCGATGCCTACAATCCCAAGGTCGTGCGCTCCTCCGTGGGCGCCTTGCTGCGCCTGCCTTTCGAGACCGGCGAGGATTTGCAAGGCAAGATGGAATTCCTGCGCACCAAGGGCTTCTCCATCGTCGCCACGTCTTCCCATGCGCCCATCACTTTGGATAAAGCCAAGCTGCGCAAGAAGGTGGCATTGATCATGGGCAACGAAGGCGCGGGCACCGGAGCCACCTTCCTGGACATGGCCGATGCCGTGGTGAAAATCCCCCTGAAGAACAAGGTGGAATCGCTCAACGTCGCCGTGGCCCACGGCATCCTCTCCTACCAGCTTATCCACGGGCGGGCCTAGGGCACCGGCCCGCCGGCCCTTCAGCACCTCGGCGCCTTACCCCGCATCCATGGGCAAGTCCAAGCTGCCGCTCAAGCCGAGCTGGAACTCGCCCGTCATCCTCAGTTTCGCCTTGGCCGCCTGCGTCATCATGGCCGCCGACAACCTCTCCCACGGCCGCATCACGCCTACGCTGTTCGCGACTTATCCCGGCTTCCACTGGGCTTCGCCGCTGTTCTACCTCCGCCTCGTGACCCATGCCCTGGGGCATAAGAACTGGGCCCATCTCACGGCCAACTTCTCCGTCATCCTCCTGATCGGTCCCCTCATCGAGGAGAAGTACGGATCGGCGCGGCTGATCAAGATGATGCTGATTACCGCCCTGGTCACGGGCCTGCTCAACGCGGCCTTCTTCAGCACCGGCCTGCTTGGCGCCAGCGGCCTGGCATTCATGATGATCTTGTTGTCATCCTTCACCAACCACCGCGACGGCGAATTGCCCCTCACCTTCGTGCTTGTGGTATTGCTGTTCTTGGCCAAGGAAGTCGCCAATGCCTTCGCCCAGGACGACGTCTCGCAATTCGCGCATATCATCGGGGGCGTGTGCGGCGGGGCGTTTGGGTTCTTGAGGGGTGGACTTGGGGGGAAAAAGAGTGGTTGAGAGCGTGTAGCGGAAGCGAGATGCGGGAGTGCTTTTAGCATCACAGCGCTTGGCGTCGGGCGTTGGGCGTCGGGCGTTAAGACAAGAAAGTTTTACTTTCCCTTTTACCTTGTCTTAACGCCCGACGCCGAGCAGCGCCTCGCTGCGTACGCCCGACGCCCGACGCTGTGCAACTATAGAACACCTAGGGTTCAATCTTCCACCCCGGTCTCTCCAACCATTCTTTCGTATCTTCCACGTATGCGCAACAAAGTCGCCATCCTCGGCGCTTCGGAGAAACCCGAGCGCTACAGCAACATGCTCATCAAACGGCTGGCCGGCAAAGGCCATCAGGTTTTCCCGATCAACCCCGCCCTCAAGACCATCGACGGCATCGCCGTCTACCGCTCTTTGGCCGAGTTGCCGCCCGGCATCGACGTGCTTTCGGTCTATATGAACGCCCAGCGCAGCGGCGCCATCGCCGACGCCATCCTGGCCAGCGGCATCCCCCGCGTAATCTTCAATCCCGGGGCTGAGAACGATGCGCTCTCGGATCGCCTCACCGAGGCCGGGATCCGGGTCGAAGAGGCATGTTCCCTGGTGCTTTCCGGCCTCGGCCACCTCTAGGTAGAACCCCCTTACCAGTCAACTTATCTAGATTTCCCTCCGCATGCTGGAGTGGCTGTCGGACATTGATCGAGCGGACAAGCTGGTTTCCGATTTCGTCCTCTACGGCTTCAGCATCGTGGCCTTCGCCTTCATGCCAGCCCATTTCGGCCGCAAGGTGTGGCTGCTGGTTTCCTGGTTCCTGGTCCTCAACGTCGCCTTTCTGCTGGGGCTGTGGGATTTCCTGGATTGGGAAGGACCCGCCCTCTTCATCCTCTTCGGCCAGTTGCCCTGGATCCTCTTCGTCGCCGACCTCGTTTTCCACGGCAAGCTGAGCGGCAAGGTCGCCGCCATCCCCATGCGGGAGCTGCTCCTGTGGCAGACCACGCGCCTGATGGGATTGCATTTCGTGCTGGCCATCTACGGCGGCTATGCACCCGAGGAATTCGGCCTGCAGGTGGGCTTCAGCGAAGTGGTGACCGGCCTGGGCGCGGTCGCGCTCTACTTCGGCTACAATCCCGCCCGCGGGGTGCACCGCACCTTGCTGCTGTTGTGGAACACCTACGGCATCATTTCGGTGCTGGTCGCCGAATTCAAAATCTTCCTCTCCAATCCCCATCTGCCTTTCACGCACTACTCCCGCGAGATCTTCTCGTATATGATCTCCTACCCGCAGAACTGGGTGTACTGCTTCTGGTTTCCCGTAGCCATCGGCATGCACGCCGCGGTCTATTACCAATTTTACCTTTCGCGCGGCTCCAGGCCGGCGTAACGGAGGCTCCATGCGTTTGCCTAAAGCCAAAACCCTCTTACCGCTCCTCTTTGCCGCCGTAATGCTGTCCCGCTGCGGCTGCGACTTCTTCGGCACCACCGGGGCGCTGTTCGTATCCGAGGCCGACGAGGAAAAGCTGGGCAAGTCGTTCGACTCCACGCTCACCAACTCCGATTCCATCAAGGCCAAAGGCGAATACCCCGTTTTCGCCGCCAAGAGCGCGGACAGCCTGGCTCTGCAGAAATACGTGCAGGACCTGGGCCAGGAGCTGCTCAAGGCCGTGCCTGCCGACGATCGCCCCGACTATGCGTTCCACTTCACCCTCATCGACAAGAACGTGATCAATGCCTTTGCGGTGCCGGGCGGCTACGTGTACATCTACACCGGCATCATCAAGAACATGAAGGACGAATCGGAATTGGCCGGGGTGATGGGCCACGAGATCGCCCACGTCACCAACCACCATTACCGCGATGCCATGGCGAAGGACGGCGCGATGTCGCTGCTCTTGCAAGTGCTGCTGGGCAATGATTCCGGCAAGCTGGCGCAGATGGTGGGGCAGACCTTCTACGGGTTGGCCGGCCTCAAGGTTTCCCGTGACAACGAAGCAGAAGCCGATTTTTACGGCACCAAATACTCCGGCTCCACCGGCCGTAACCCGCTCGGCATCGCCAAGTTCTTCGGGCGCATGCCCAAGGATGGCCTGGCCGCCATGCTCTCGACGCATCCCGCCTCGGAAAGCCGCGTAGCCGACGTGCAAGCCGAAGTCGCCAAATCGACTTCCCTCACCGCGCTGGCCAACGACAGCGCGAACACGAACTTCGCCTCGCGCTTCCAGCAATTCACGGCGGTCCTCAAGAAGTGACGCTGCCCGTCCCCGCGCCTCCGGCGTTCGTCTTCCTCGATTTCGACGGCGTGATCATGGATTCGATGGAGCTGAAGCTGGAGTCCTATTGCCATGCCTTCGCGGGCATGGGCTTCGCGCGCGACGCCATCCGCAAATCCCAATTGGAAGTCGCGGGCCTCTCGCGCTTGAAAACGGTCCCCCTCATGTACGCGGCTCTCGCCGGTAAAGCCATGACCGCGGAACTCTGCGCCGAAGCCCTGGCCCGCTTCAATGCCCATGATGAAGACAGCCGCGGCAAGATGCGCCTGAAGGAAGGCGCGTCCGGATTCCTTGAGGATGCGAAGGCCCGGGGTATCGGCTGCGCCATCGTTACGGGTACACCGCAAGAGGTGATCGATAGGACCATCGCGCATTTCGACCTGGGGAAATATTTCCGGCGGGTATGCGGATCGCCGCCGGGCAAGGCGGAGCATTTGCACGCCATGGTGCGGGAATTCGGGTTGCACGCGGCGGAGTGCCTTTACGTCGGGGACGCCATCAAGGATCAGGAAGCCGCGCTGGCGGTGGGGATGCCGTTCGCGGGGGTGGATAACGGGGACGATCCGTTTCGGGCGGAAGGGTTATCCGTGAAGGTCGATGGATTAGGAAATCTGGCCCCCTGCTTGATACCTTCCTAAGTTTACAGGCCACCCAGCTCTCTAAGGCTTTTCTAACCGCATATCTTTATAAGATCCCATAAAATTAGGTAAACACGCCGTTAAATACCTAACAAATTATAAATAAATTATAAATGTTAGGTATAATTTATAGATCCCCCGGGTAGAGGTTTCCAGCTCCGGGGTTGTCGAGTCCGCGGGTAAGCAATGAGAGCGCGTGTCTATTTTTGAAAAGTCTCCAAAAATGCACATCTATGTCTTATGTACCTAACGGAATGATGATATAATCTTATTGTTAGGTACAGCCTATGAGCGTTCTACTTGGGATTTTTGAAGAGGAGCGGGACCGCTTACATGGGGCGATTCTGCTCTACGCCGCGAAAGTGGAAAAGTTGCCGCGGGGGGCCCTGTGGGTGAAGAAACGAGGCCTGCGGGAGTACGCGTACCTCGCTTACCGGGTGGGTGGCAAAGTGCGCTTTGAATATGTGGCGCCGATCCCTTCGCGGAAATACCAAGAGATTATGCTTCAAGTAAAGGAACGTAACGCCCTAGTTACCAGTATCCGCCAGATGCGGAAGGATCTGCGTATCCTCGAAAGGACGCTAAAGAATGCCGGCCGAGCGAAGTGAACCGTATAACGACGTGTTCCTGTTGGTGCTCAAGGCCTTGGAGGAAGCCGGGGCCTTGAAAGAACTCGTCCTTATCGGGAGCTGGTGCCTCTTGCTGTATCGGCACAACTTCGGCGGCAACGATCTTATTCCGGCTGTCAGGACCACGGACATGGATCTCCTGGTGCTTCGGCCCAACAAGCCTAGGCAGAAAGCGGATGTGCCCAAAGCCTTTGCCAACGTGGGATTCTTGGAAGAGATCGCCTTTGCAACCGGTTATGCGAAATACAATCGGGAAGGCTTCGTGGTTAAGTTCTTGTCTCCGCTGCGAGGGAACGGTGGGGAGCAGGTGCAATCCGTCAAGTCCCTCAAGATTACCGTACAGGGACTTCGACATCTGAACTATCAGGAGGACGAACTTGTGACCCTGAGTTATCAGGGGATCGCCGTGCGTGTACCTCGGCCGGAACTTTATACTCTGTTCAAGTTCATCGTCCATGAGCTACGAAAGAAGCCGGCGAAAAAGGAAAAGGACTTGGACACGGCGCAGCAGATGACGCGGTTCCTGATGGAGAGCGCGGAAGGGAAAACGGGACTTTTATGGGCGTTGTCCCGCCTGACTAAAAAGGAACGGCAAGCGATAATGCGGATCACGGTGGATAAGGCGCCGCTTTTGAATGGTCTGTTTCAGGGAGGATAAAGTGGGGTTTGGAAGGAAAATACCTACGGTTCTACCGCCCTTTCAGATTGATCCCCCGCCTTCCGGAGTTTAATTTCCCTGCAACCGGTTCCGACCCACATCCCGTTGAAAGGGACTTTCCATGCCGATTTCAAATCTCCGCCGCCATTTGCTCCCCGTTGCCGTCGCTCTTCCTCTCCTCGTCTCCTGCGCCGGTTTCTTCGGCGGGGTCGGGGAGGTGCTGGTTTCCGATCAGGAAGAGGCCAAGCTCGGGGCCGAGTTCAACAAGACGCTGACGACGAACGATACGGCGATGCGGGAGATGCCGCTGTACGTGCCCAAGAACGCGGCGCAGGCCGAGTTGCAGAATTACATCATCGGGCTGGCCAAGGAGATTGTCGCCAGCTTGCCCGCCAGCGAGAAGCCCGGGTACGACTTCACCTATACCTTGATCGACAAGGACGTGGAGAACGCCTTCGCGGTGCCGGGGGGCTACGTGTATATCTACACCGGTATCCTCAAGAAGATGCAGAACGAATCGGAATTGATCGGCGTTCTGGGGCATGAGATCACGCATGTGACGCACCATCATTATCGGAGGCAATTGGCCAAGAGCACGGCGTTGGGGCTTGCCTTGGAAGGCGTGTTGGGCGCCACCAATGCGGGACAGGTATCGCAGATGGCGGCGGGAGTGGCCTTCCAACTCGCGGGCCTGAAGTTTTCGCGCAGCGATGAGAGCGAGGCGGACAAGGGCGGGACCTTGGCGCTGGGGCGGACCAACCGGAATCCCATGGGCATCGCGACTTATTTCGAACGGGCACAAAGCATGGGGGTACCCGAATGGCTTTCCGACCATCCGGGCAACAGCAACCGCGTGAAGGCGGTGACTGCCATCGTGAACGACGATCCGAAGCTCAAACAACTCGCCGATCTGGGCGCGACATCGGCTTATACGGACAGGTATAAGCAGCACGTTTCCGCTTTGTAAGCGGGATACGCATCGCTCCCCATGCGGGATTCCCGGTCCGATGCTATACTCGGGAATGATGCGGAACCGGCGTCCCGGCCCTAGGCCAACCCTCTCTTATCGAATCGTGCTGGCCCTCGGCGCATGCCTCGCGGGCCTGCCCGCTGCGGCTACTTTGACCGGGACCGTAACCTGGGACGGACATCCCGTCGCCGGGGCGCGGGTGACCGTGGCGGCGGTGGGGCAGCGCGTCATGACCGATAGCGCGGGGCATTATTCGTTGCCCATGACCACGGGCCTGGTATCCCGGGGCGCGAATCCCCGGAGCGCAAGCTTCCGCGCGCCGGTAACAACGGATCGACGTAACCCAACAGTTACCTTTGCGGATGCCGGATCGGGCCGTTTCCGCGGGGATGGACGAGCGCTATCCGGTGAACCCCTGGCGGCATTCCCGCCCAACGCTGCCGCAAAATCGGCGGTAGCCGCGGCCGAAATCGTCATCGTAGCCCGCGGCTACACGATGCTTAAGATTCCTCTCACTGAAGGCCAAATCCGTGCCGACGCGTCCCTGCAGCGTGATTACCGCCGCCATCTCTGGGTGTGGGAAGAGGGCGTCCTCACCAACGCCGCGTTGCGCGATTCCCTCTTCGCCTTCGGAAAATCCAAAGGCATCGGCACCTATTACGTGAATGCCGGCGGGGTACTGGGTAGCAAGGATGCGGCGCTGGCGGCCTTCCTGGATACCGCCGAGGCGCGGGGATATGCGGTGGAATTGCTTTTCGGCGAACCCGGATGGGCCACGACCGCCCAGCATGGAACCGTCCTGAACCTCATCAAGCAGACCAAGGCCTTGGCGGCAGCGCAAGACAAGATGCTTGCGGCCGTGCCCGCGGCCATCCAATTCGACGTGGAGCCCTATAGCATGGCGGATACCGCCGGCATCGGGACGCAATGGGTGGACATGTACGTAAAGGCGGCGGCCGAATTGCGGGGTACGGGCGTGGGGCTGACGGCCTGCGTGCCGCGCTGGCTCGACGATCGCCAGGTATTGCGCGCGGGCAAAACCCGCCCTTTAAGCGAGTGGATCGCCGACGCTTCGGATCGGATGACCCTGATGGACTACACCGACAAGGCCAAAGGTATATTGGATGGTGCCGCCAACGAGCTGGCCTATGCGGATGCGACCGGCAAGCAGGTGGCGGTCGGCGTGGAAACCATGGCCAACCTGGATCCGCCCTCGGTCAGCTTCTCCGAAGAAGGCGAGGCTGCCCTGGAAGCGGCCCTGGCGGCCGACGAGCCGGAATTCCGCAAACATCCATCCTACTTCGGCGCTGCCATCCACCATTGGCGGGCCTACCAGGCGCTCATGCCGTAACTTGCAGTTCGTAAATCGCTGATCGTAGACCCCGCGCCACGGGAATGGGACAATCGTTCCATGAAGATCCTGATCTGGTGCTTCGTCGCCGCCGCCGGCTTGGCCGCGTTCGTGGGGCTATCGGGCTGGCTGATCCCGCCCCGTTATGAAACCTCGGCTCCCCTACGCGTCGAAGCCACCCCGGAAGCCGTATGGCAGGTCCTCTCCACGGTGGATGAATATCCCGGTTGGCGATCCGACGTCGCTATCGTGGAACGCCTGGGCAATCCCGTCGATCCGGTCTGGCGGGAAACCGACGCGCGCGGAGGCGTCATGCGCCATGATGCCGGCGAAGGCCGGGTGGCGGAGAAGTTCATCGATCGCTTCGAATCCGAAGGTCCCGCGGGCAATCGCGGCGTGCCCGGAGGGGTGGCCGCCGGCAAAGGCGAACGCATCTTCTTGATCATCCCCGATCCCCAGGGGAAGACGCGCATCTCGATCACGGAGAGGGGCGAAATCACGGGCCCGTTGGCCCGCTTCCGGGCCCGTTTCATTACCGGATACGATAAGGGCGTGCGCAAGCTCGCCGAGGATCTGCGCCATCGCCTGGCGGAATAGGATAGCGCGGGGGTAATTCTGGAGTTACGGGAGGGCGGACTCGGTTTCCGCTTCCGCGTACTTGCCGAATTCGTATCCCAAGGTCCGCCGCCTGGGAATGAAGCCCGCCTCGCGGATGAATTTCTTGGCGGCCCCCAGGGTCTTGAGTCCCGACGAGCGCAAGACGTTCTCCTCGATGACGATGCTGTTGATGTCGTTGGCGCCCGCGTACAGGGCCAATTCTCCCAGGTCCTTGCCCATCCCCAGCACGCTTACTTCGATGTTTGGGATATTGTCGAGGAACAGGCGCGACACCGCGATGAGGCGCAGGTATTCCCAACCCACCACGTGGCGTACCGTGAACTTCTTGGTCTGTGGCTGGAACACCCAAGGGATGAAGGCCAGGAAGCCGCCGGTGCGATCCTGCTGGTCGCGGATCAGCCCCAGATGCTCGATCACGTCCTCGGGGGTTTCCACCGAGCCGAAGACGATATTGCTGGAGCCGGGCAGCCCCAGCTTGTGGCATTCGCCCATTACGTGGCACCAATCCGCGCCGCTCAGCTTTTTCGGGGAGAGGATTTGCCGCATCCGATCGGTGAGGATCTCCGCGCCGGCTCCGGGAACCGAAGCCAGGCCCGCTTCTTTCAGAATGGCAAGCAATTCCGGCAAGGGCAGGTTTTCCTTGCGGGCCAGGCGCAGCAATTCGATGGGCGAGAAACCGCGTACGTGCACGCCGTATTTCCCCGAAAGCATACGCAGGGCATCGACGTAGTAGGAGAGCGGCAGCTTGGGATTGACGCCGCCCTGCAGGAAGATATGATCCACGCCCAGGGCCAAGGCCTCTTCGGTCTTGGCCGCGATCTGATCCAGATCGAGGGTGTAGCCGCGATCGCTTTCGATCTCGTCCTTGAAGGAGCAAAAGGAGCAGTCCACGTCGCAGAAATTGGTGTAGTTGATGACGCGGTAGGCGGTATAGCTGACGGCGCCCGGATCGTGCATGGCCAGGCGGCGCTGGTGGCCTGCGGCTACGATGGAGGTCCAATCTTGCGAAGTGATCAGGGCCAGCGCGTCGGCGGGCGAAAGGCGCGCGCCGGCCAGGGCTTTTTCCAAAATGGCGTGAATGGCGGGGACAGGGGCGAGGCTACCCATGCTTTCAGAA
Source organism: Fibrobacterota bacterium (assembly GCA_023249635.1). Lineage (GTDB taxonomy): Bacteria > Fibrobacterota > Fibrobacteria > UBA11236 > UBA11236 > Chersky-265. Next base: position 4,413 of record JAHFCH010000006.1, on the reverse strand, counting down.
TCCGGTGCCCATGCGGCCGCTTTCCGTTTTCGGCTTTTTCACTTCCGGCCCCGCGGGCGCGCCGGAGGTATGGGCCCGGCAACCCAGGCTCCAGCCCGTCGTGCCGTCCTGGCAAATCTCGCGCTTCCAAATCGGGGCGTCATGCTTGATGCGGTCGATGATGTACCGCGAGGCCTGGTAGGCTTCGTTGCGATGGGCGGCGCTGACGGCGATGGCAATGGTGGCTTCGCCCAACTCCACCCGGCCCAGGCGATGTCGTACCGCGGCCTTGCAAATCGGGAATACCTCCAGCGCATATTCCAGGGCGGCTTCAAGCACCCGCTGGGCCATGCTCGCTTGGGCTTCGTACTCCAAGGCAATCACGGCGGTATGGCCAGGGGAATGATCGCGCACCGTGCCCTCGAATACCAGGATGGCGCCGGCTGCCGGATCGGCGACTTCGTTGCGCAATGCCCGGATATCCAGGGGGGCGTTGGTAAGCCATGCGGTCGCGGCGGAGGGAATCAGGGGAGTGATCATTCAGCCGCCACTGATAGGGGAAATGATGTCGATGCCGTCCGCCAATTTGCTCAAGAGCGCGTCGGCATCTACGTAGGCTTCCTCGACCGCCACGCGGCTGGCGAAGAACAGCTCGCGCTGCTTGGGATGCATCTCGGCCAGGCGATCCAGGATGGCCCGCTCGCTGGTAGGCAGATCCAGGCTGAGTTCCTCGGTGGAGACCTGTAAGGCTTCCCGTAACTGCGCATAATAGCGGACTTGGAAGCTTTGCGTCATGCCTTCAATCTAGAAATTGCGTTTCCGGGCCCATTTATTCGGAATAGTTCGATAGGATTACTAAACCTCAATTTCCGAGATATATGCTCAATTGACCCATTAAATTGGTTTAAATGGGGGATATGGCCGCAAAAAAAGTGCAAATAAAGTTGATGAAATACTAAACGAAAAATGGGAGAGCGGGTTATCTTTAGGTGCGGTCGCAGGATAATCCGGCCATGGGGGAATGACATGAGAAAGAGGATAGCGTTCATAGCCATCGGCGCAGCGGCGGTTTGCGCTCCGGTTTCCGCCAACCACGGACCCGATCTGGGGCTGCATCCCGGTTATACCGTCATGACCATCCGGCCCGATAGCTTCAAGCCCCAGGTGACCGGCATGGAGTTTCTCCCCAACGGCGATTTGCTGGTGGAGACCTGGCGCGGGACGACGGGCCCCAATGCCAACGACAATTCCACCGGGCAGGACATTCCCATCACCGGAACGCGTACGGGCGAAGGCAAGTTGTATCGCCTGACCAATGTGAAGGGAACCGATCGCAACGCGATCACGGTGACGGAAGTCGCCAAAGGCTTCCATGATGCCATGGGCCTATGCGTGGTGGGCAATGACGTGTACGTCGGCGATATCGATCGCGTGCTCAAGCTGGTGGACGCGAACGGGGACGGTGTTTACGAGTCCAGCGTGGAAATCGGGAAAATCCCTTCCTACCATGCCTGGTTCGAATACGCTTTCGGCCCGGTGCATAAGGATGGCAAGTTGTACATGGCCCTGGCCGTGGGCGTGCAAAACAGCGGCTGGCCCGTGAAGCAGCTGGGCCCGGATCGCAGCAGCGTCATCAGCTTTCCCATCACCGGCGGCAAATACTCCATAGTGGCCGAAGGCCTGCGCGCCCCGGACGGCATCGCCATGGGCCCGGACGACGAAGTCTTCGTGACGGACAACCAGGGCGGCTGGCGCCCCTCCAGCCAGTTCCACCATATCGTGCAGGATCGCTTCTACGGCTACCAGGTCGATCCCAAGGGTCCCATCCAGACCAAGGTCAACGGCAAGGTGACCCCGCCCGCCATCTGGACGCCCCATGCCGAAGCGAATGAGAGCCCCACCGAACCCTATCTTATGAAGGCGGGTCCCTACGCGGGCCAGTTCATCTACGGCGATGTAGGCCGCGGCGGCATCTACCGCGCCTTTATGGAAAAGGTGAAGGATCCGGCCACGGGCATCGAGGAATACCAGGGCGCGGTGTGGTGCATGAGCGGCGGTCTGGAAGTGGGCGTGCATCGCGTGCGCACCGGACCCAACGGCGAAATCTACGTGGGCGGCCTCGGTAACGGCGGCCATAGCAACCAGGGCTGGAACGAAACCACCTTCGGCCTGCAGAAGCTGACCCCCAACGGCGTCAAGGTATTCGAAGTCATCGCCTTGCGCTCCCGCGCCAAGGGCATGGAGCTGGAGTTCAGCATGCCCGTGGCCGAAGCCGCCGCCAAGACACTGACCAACTACCAGGTGCAGCAATGGTGGTACAAGCCCACCGGCGAATACGGCGGCCCCAAGCAGGAAGTGCAGACGCGCGCCGTCAAATCCGTGACCCTTTCGCCGGACGGCAAGCGCGCCTTCCTGGAAATCGACGGACTCAAGACCGGCCAGGTGGTGTACATCAACCTGAACGCCAACATCAAGTCCACCGATGCCAAGGCCCTGTGGTACGCCAAGAGCTGGTATACCCTGAACAACATCTCGCCCTCGCAGCCTTTCGAAAACACCACCGCTTCCAAGCCGGTAGTGGCCGCCAAACCGCCCGGTCTCAAGGTCGAGCGCCTGGCCGGTAGCCTGCGGGTTACCCTGCCCGGCGCGTCGTCCTTGCAAGTGCGATTGCTGGATTTCCAGGGCCGCCTGGTGCGCGGTGGTGCTTCCTCGGTGGGCAGCGCCACCCTCGATGCCAAAGGCCTGAACGGATTACACGTGCTGCGGGCCGAAGGCGCGGGCCGTGTGCTTTCGCAGCCCATCGTGTTCTAGCTTGGTTTTCGGGAAGGGGCTTCCCTTTGCGGCCATGTCGATCATGGCCGCGCTATGCGCCTGGCAGGCGGGAACAGCCGCTGCCATAAACGTTCGCGACTACGGCGCGATTCCCGACGACGGCCGGAACGATGCCGAAGCGTTGCGCGCGGCGGTGGCTGATTGCCGTAAGACGGGAGCGTCCACTCTCGTCTTCCCTGCCGGCCAGTACTTGCTGGCGGACGCGAGGGCGGTGGCCTTACAGGATTCCGCGATGAGCGGGAAATTCAGCGACCTCCAGAACGCCATCTTCACTCCCCATTACAAGTACGTGATCGGGCTGGACCTTACGGGTATCAAAGATCTCACCATCGAAGCGAAGGGAGCGGAGCTCCTCTGCGACGGTTGGATGGAACCCTTGACCCTGGCCGAAACGGAAAATCTGGTCATCAACGGATTGTCCATCGATTATGCGCGCCCCCCCAACAGCGCCGGGCGCATTGTCGCGGTAGGCAATGGGACCCTGGACGTACGTTTCTACGACCGCTTCCCCGTGGCGGACGGCTTCGGATTTTTGCGCACGATGATCTGGGACGACGCCGAGGCCCGTTACCTGGGAGGCGCCGAGGTGGGGAAAGGGAAGCTGATCGGGCCGCAGGTGCTCCGCTTTACGGCCAACAGCGGGCTTTTCAAGGCCGGGCGCGCGCTATGGGGCTTGCACGGATTCCATTTCCGGCCGGCGATACTGCTGTACCGGGCCAAGAATACCACCTTGAACGACGTGTCCATTTACGCGCAGCCCGGCATGGGCATCGTCGGACACCTTTCCGAGAACATCTACCTCAACCGCCTGCGGATCGTGCCCAAGGACAGTACCCGCTTTTGTTCCTCGAACACGGATGCCACGCATTTCGCCGCTTGTTACGGTGCCCTGGAATTCCAGGATTGCGATTTCGGGGGCCAAGGCGACGACGCCACCAACGTGCACGTCTATTACGACAATGTCCTATCGCGTCCAGGCGCGAACTCGGCCGTGCTGGGCATGGCGGGGAGCTTCGACTTGCACTCGCAAAAGCCCGATTTTCCCAGGGTGGGCGACAGCCTGGCCGTTATCAACGCCGCGACCCTGGAGGAAACCGGTGCGACCATCCGCGTCACGAGGATTGTCGCGGTCGATCCGGCCGATTACCATGTAACCCTCGAATTCGCGGGCACGCTTCCGACGGACATGTCAAACCGGTATCTTGCGAACGTATCCGCCCTGCCGCGCCTGGTGTTCCGCGCTTGCCGGGTGGCCTCGCATCGCGCCCGTTCGGTCCTGTGCAAGACCCGTACCGCCTTGATTGAGAATAACCGGTTCTACGGAAGTACCGGCACGGCCATCGAGCTCGGCATCGAAGGTCCCTGGAAAGAAGGCGTAGGTTCCCGCGACGTGATCATCCGCGGGAACACCTTCGTGCGCAACGGCGGGGGGGATGGGACCATCGACGCGGCGGCTGCCATCGCCATCACCGTGGATGCCCCGACCACAGGTATCCCGGGCCTGCATAAGCGCATCCTCATCGAGAAGAACACCATCGGCACTATCGGGGCCGCTCACGCGATTTCGGTGAAAGGAGCCGAAGACATCACCATCCGCGGCAA
>JAHFCH010000304.1 GCA_023249635.1 Fibrobacterota bacterium | reverse complement strand
AGATGGGCCCCTTCACGGATCAGTTTATGGGTTCCCTGGCTTTCCGGCTGACGCGCCAATCCCGGAACCGCGAACACTTCGCGACCTTGATCAAGAGCATAGTCCGCCGTGATGAGGGCGCCGCTATCGTTGCCCGCTTCCACCACCAAGGTACCGAGCGACAAGGCGCTGATGATGCGGTTGCGGCGCGGGAATTGGTTGGTACGGGGCGGGGTCCCCATCGGAAATTCCGAGATCAAGGCGCCCTGCTTGGCGATGAGCCGGGCCAAGGGTCCGTTCTCCGCGGGATATAACCAGTCCAGGCCCGAACCCAGCACCGCCAGGGTGCGGCCGCCGGCGTCCAGGGCCGCTCGATGGGCCAAGGTATCGATGCCGCGGGCCAGGCCCGAGACCACGGTGCAACCTGCCTCTACCAATCCCAGGCTCATTTCCTTGGCCATGCGCGCACCGTAACTGCTGGGATACCGGGTGCCCACCACGGCGACAGCCTTGCGATCGTCCGGCACCCAGGCTCCGGCCATGAACAGGAAAGGGGGTGGCTGGATGGCATGGCGTAGCGGGTCGGGATAGCCATGGTCCCGGGAAGCGACGATGCGTACCCGCAACCGCAGGCAGGTCTCCTCTTGGAAGCGGACCAAGCGCAGGTTGGGCCCGGAGAGAATCGCTTTCAGGGACTCGGGTTTAAGCTGCGGGCACACGGCGGTCAGCTCCGCCGCGGCCGCCCCGTATACCCCTTCCGCCGAACCTAAAGCTTCCATGAGCCGATGGAAGGTGGCCGGACCCACGCCCTCGGACATGGAGAGGCTGAGCATCTTCCGAAGTTCGTCCGGGGGAAGGTCGCCCCCCTGCCAACACGTTTCCATGCAAGGAAATATACTGCACAGATGGGTAGTTGCGCAAGGGGGCAGCAAGGCCTTTTTTCCGCGGAATTATGCATTATTGCAGCAGGAGCACACCCCATGAAGCCATATACCCTACCCGACCTGCTCGAAATCATGGCCAAGCTGCGCGCCCCGGACGGCTGTCCCTGGGATCGCAAGCAGACCCATGCTTCCCTGCTGAATTACCTGATCGAAGAATCCTATGAGTTCATCGACGCGGTGGAGGCCGGCGACCGCGCCAACATGTGCGAGGAACTGGGCGACGTGCTGTTGCAGGTGGTCTTCCACGCCCAACTGGGCCGGGAAGCGGGCGATTTCGATTTCGACGCCGTGGTCCATGGCATCAGCGATAAGCTGGTTCGGCGGCACCCCCACGTATTCGGCGATCTCAAGCTCGACGGGGCCGAAGCCGTTGAGGTGAAATGGGCCGAACTCAAGCAAGCGGAAAAGGCGGCCGCGGCAGCCGCGCCCAATGCCCCTCCCGTTGCGCCGGCCTCAGGCCTGGCGGGAATCCCCCGTCATCTACCCGCTCTGATTAAGGCCGAGAAGCTGCAGAAGAAAGCCTCGGCGCAGGGCTTCGATTGGCCCGACTACCAAGGGCCCATGGAGAAGATCGCCGAAGAAATGGAGGAGCTGCGCGCCGAAGCCATAGCCGATAAACCGGATCAAGACAGGTTGGAAGACGAGTTCGGAGATCTCTTGTTCGCCGCCGTGAACCTGGGGCGCTTTTTCAAACTGGATCCGGAACGCGCCCTGGCACGGGCGAATCGCAAGTTCGCGGAGCGGTATGCGGGGATGGAGGCGTTGGCGAAGGGTGAGGGGAAGGAGTTCGCGGAGTTGGATGTGGATGAGAAAGAGCGGTATTGGGAACGGGTGAAGCTGAGAGAGAAGGCGGAGCTAGGTAGCGATATATCGTCGGGCGTCCGGCGTCGGGCGTCGGGCGAAAAACCCGGGGAAAGTTCCTAGAAAGATCCAAACCCGGTTTTTTCTTAACGCCCGACGCCAAAGGGCGAAGCTGGAGAATCAGTGGGGTAGCCTGTACGCCCGACGATGCGCCTCAAATACGCACCCAGCCTCAAACCCGAACTCCCCTTCTCTAAGCGCTCTTCCCTACCGAATCACCAGGTTATTCACAATCAGCCCGCCAAAGAAAACGATCAGGTACCCGAACCACAGGAACATCAGGGGATAGTTGAAAAACCGGTCTTCCATCCGATGCGAACCTTTGGGTTTGGAACGGATCTCGGCCACATTCTTGCGAAGCTGTTTCAACGAGAGCCACAGGCCACCCAGCCCGATGGCGAGGATGAGGATCACCTTAATCACGAACATAGGCCCGATTTGCTCCAGATCCTTGGTTTTTACGAAGTTATCGGGGGTCAATGCCTTGCCGATCCAGGGAAAATTTACTTAATTTTCCCGCTTGTTGTGGTTGCCCACTTCCCCCTCTCTTAAAGTTCCGGTTCATCGAGGGGGAGGGCCCCACCGGCCTGGCCTGGATTCTTTGGGGCGCAGACCTTTAGCTATTTTGATTCCAGGAGATCTCGTTTGGATTTGATACAGGACATATCGCGCATGGCTGCCAAGATCGCAGAGTCGATCGGGCTGGAGCTTGTCGACGTGGAAATTTTCCGCGCTGGCAAACGCCGCGTGGTACGCGTCTACGTCGGGAAACGCGACGGCGTTACCGTGGCCGATTGCGCCAAGGTCAGCCGCGAACTGGGAACCCTCCTGGACGCCGACAACGTGTTGCAGGACGAGAATTACATCCTGGAAGTGTCTTCCCCCGGCCTCGACAGGCCGTTCAAGACGATCAAGGATTACCGCCGCAACCTGGGCCGCTTCGTGCGCGCCACCCTGCGGGAACCCCTCGAAGGGTTGGGCAACAAACGCCTCGTGGTCGGAAAATTGTCGGACGTCGGCGAGACGTCCATCACCGTAGATGACGGGACGCCCCGTTCCATTCCCCTGGACCTGATCCTTCAGGCCAAGGTGGACGTGAGACTTACCTAATCGGAGCAATGGAGAGAATTTAATGGCACAGGAAATCTTCGAAAACCTGAACCTCATCGCCAAGACCAAGAATCTCGGCCCTGAGGTCGTCGTCTCCACGCTCCAACAGAGCTTGATCAACGCCGCCAAGAAATACCTGAATCTGGCGAAGAACATCGAAGCCGAGATCGACAAGGAATCGGGGGACATCCACGTATTCCTCCGCGTCAACGTCGTCGAGGATTATCCCGACGTCGACCCCGCCTTGACTCCCGAAGAAGTCGCCGCCTTCGACGAGCGCTATATGCTCATCGCCGAAGCCGCCGAGTACAACGAGGACGCGGTCGCGGGCGATTACCTGGAAATGGAAATCCCCATCGAGAACTTCGGCCGCGCCGCCATCCAGTCCGCCAAGCAAATCCTTTTGCAGAAGGTCCGGGACGCGGAACGCGACAAGATTTTCGAAGACTACCAGCACCGGATCGGAACCCTGGTTTCGGGCACCGTGCAGCAGGTCGACCGCGGCAACATCCTGGTCAACCTCGGCAAGACCGAAGGCATCATCCCCCTCAAGGAGCAGATCCGCAAGGAGCGCTACCGCCAGGGCGACACCATCCGCGCCTTCATCGCCAACGTTTCGACCAACACCAAGGGCCCGCAAATCCTGCTGTCGCGCACCCATCCCGATTTCCTCGCCGAGCTGTTCAAGCTCGAAGTGCCGGAAATCTACGACGGCATCGTGACCATCAAGGCCGTATCCCGCGACCCGGGCTACCGCGCCAAGATCGCCGTGACCACGAAGGACGATCGCATCGACCCCGTGGGCGCTTGCGTCGGCATGAAGGGAAATCGCGTGCAAGCCATCGTGCGCGAACTCTCCAATGAACGCATCGATATCATCCATTGGGCGGACGACCTGCACGCCTACATCCGCCGCGGCCTATCGCCGGCGAATATCAAGCAGATCACCGATATCGGGGACGGCCGCGTGGTCGTCATCGTCGGGGACGAAGATCTTTCCCAGGCCATCGGCCGCGGCGGGCAGAACGTGCGCCTGGCCTCCAAGCTCATCGGCAAGGAACTGGACATCTACGGCTCCACCGAGTTCGGCAACATGCCGCCGGAAGAGAAGGAAACCCTCTTCAAGCCGCGCGAAGGCGTCAAGGTACCCGGAGCGGGCGAACCCGTGCCGACCCTGGCCGCCGCACCCAACAAGTTCTCGGAGCTGGAATCGCTGTTCGCGAAAAAGAAGCCCGAAGGTGAAGTTTAAGGATTACGAAGTTTACGACGGGCGCGAGCCCAGAGTGGAAATGACAACATGACCGATGCCGCCAAGAAAAGAGTCTCTTCGCTCGCGAAGACCTACGAGATCTCCAGCGACCTGCTGGTGAAGCTGCTGAAAGATGCGGGCGTGGACGTCAAGTCCTCCGCCGCGATGATCGATCAGCCCAGCTTCCTCAGGGTGAAGCCGCTGATCGTCGCCGAGAAGGATCGTATCGAAAAGGACGCTCTCATCAAGGCCGGGAAGAAGATTCCCATGAAGGCCGTACTGAAGAAGGCGCCCCCGACGCCTCCTCCGCCGCCGCCCATGCCCAAGCCGGTTCCGCAGCCGATCCAGGCCGCGCCCGCTCCGGTCGAAGCCCCGCCGCGTCCGGTGGAACGTCCCATGCCGCGCATCGAGCCGGAAATCCACGAACCCACGGCTCCCCGTTCCCTCGAAGGCCGCCTCAGTCCGTTCGAAAAGCCCGAGGCCCCGGCGCCCGAAGCCCGTCCGGTTCCGGAAATGCCGGTGGAACGGCCGCGCCCCGTCGAAGTCGCGGCGCATGTGGAAGCCCCTGTCGTGCATACGGCCCCCGTAGTCGCAGCACCCGTGGCTCCCGTCGCGCATGTCGAAGCCCCTGCCGTTCAGGCGGCTCCGGTCGCTCCGATTGCGGCCGTGCCCGCGCAGCCCGCAGCGCCGCGCCCCATCAATTCCCCGGCCGATGCCGAAGCCAAGGCCCGCAGCCTGCATGCCGAACTGAAAGACTCGGTGGAAAAGCCG
>JAHFCH010000137.1 GCA_023249635.1 Fibrobacterota bacterium | reverse complement strand
AAAAGCGCGGGTTCGACCCCGCTGGCAAGGCCGTCCTGGATGTGGGCTGCGGCTACGGCGGAGTGCTGGCGGGCCTCGCGGAAAAATATCCCCTGGGGAGCGCTCTGGGTATCGATCTCGATGAGGACATGATCCGAGCCGGCCAGGCGAAATGCCCCGGGGGCGTGCTCTTGAGCCGCGGCGATTTCTTCGCCCTCGAAGGCGGCCCCTTCGATCTCATTCTCATGCGGGACGTGCTTGAGCATATCCCCGATGCGGAAGGCGCCTTGCGCAAAGCCGCGGGCCTGCTGGCGCCGCGCGGACTCCTCTTCGTCAGCTTCGCGCCCTTCTGGTCGCCCTTCGGCGGTCATCAGCATAACGGCGCGGGAATCTTCGCGAACGTGCCCTGGCTGCATGCTTTGCCTGAAGCCTGGTTCCGGCGCGCCCTGCGGCTGGGCGGCAACAGCTACAAGTCCGGCCGGGCCTTGGCCGACGACATGGAAAGCGTATTGCGCACGCGCCTGACCCTGGGCCGCTTCCGACGCATGATCCCGCCCGCGGGACTGCGGCTGGGGTATTTCGCGCGTTACCTGTCGCGTCCCGACTTCCGCATCAAGTTCGGCCTCCCCGTCATCCCTTTCCCCGCCATCCCTATCCTCGATGAATTGGCCTGCACCGGGGTCGAAGCCCTGCTGGAACGCGTATGATTCCCGCCAACCTCATCGTCAACGCGGACGATTTCGGCATCGACGCCCGGGTCTCCCGGGCCATCGCCTTGTGCCTGGACGAAGGCCTCATCAACTCCTTTTCCGTATATCCTTTTTCCGATCCCTTCCACGAGGAACTGTTCCGGGAGATCCTGCATCGGCATCCCGGTGCCAAGGTGGGGGCGCATCTGGCCGTGGTCGGACCGGATCTCAAGGAACATCCCGGGCATTTCCGCGATGTGCTGATTCGCTACGCCACAGGCAGGCTTACCGCCGCTGAAGTTCGCGAACTCTGGAAAGCCCAGATCCTGGCTTTGCAAACGCGATTGGGCGGCGCATTCCTCTCGCATCTCGACAGCCACCAGCATTTGCACCTTTTGCCCGGATTATGGGAGGCCGCGCGCTCCCTGCAGGAGGAATTCCGCATTCCCCGGCTGCGCATCCCCTACGAAGGGGTAACCCGAGCGATACCGTACCGGTTCCCGTTCGGTTTCGCCATGCAAGCCCTGGCCCGCTTGCGGGCGGACGGCGAAAAGCCCGCCTTCATCGGCTTTTTCACCAGCACGCGCTTCACCCTCGCGGGAAACCGGGCCGCTTTGGACCGCATTCAGGGCGAACCGGGACGGCGATTCGAATTAATGGTGCATCCGGCCTTGCCGCAAGCGGGTTCTCCCGGAACGCCACCGGAAGTTGCGCTGGCACCGGAACAGGAAGCCGAGCTGGATGAGCTGCGCAAACTGGCAGCCTATTTCGGGGATACCGGACGGCCCACGGGCAATTAATTACTATGGATCCATTAGGAGCCCGCACCATGCAGAACCTGGATTGGAAAAACCTCGGATTCGCTTTTCTCCCCACCAACGGGCACGTCCAGTCCGATTTCGCCGACGGGAAATGGGGGCCGCTGCAATTCAAGCAGGAAGCCTATATCCCCATGCACGTGGCGGCCAACTGCCTGCATTACGGGCAAGCCTGCTTCGAAGGCCTGAAAGCCTTTACCACCAAGGGCGGCAAGGCGGTGCTGTTCCGCCCCGATCGCAACGCCGATCGCCTGCGCGCCTCCGCCGATCGCATTTGCATGGAAGCGCCCTCGGAGGAATTGTTCATCGCAGCCTGCCGCATGGTCTGCGATCGCAACCGTGATTTCATCCCGCCCTACGGCACCGGCGCCAGCTTCTACTTGCGTCCCTTGCTCATCGGCACCGAGCCGACCATCGGCATCAAACCTTCCGCCACCTATTCCTTCATCGTAATGGCGACTCCCGTGGGCCCGTATTATAAGGACGGATTCTCCCCGGTGGAAGCCGTGGTGCTCGAGGATTTCGATCGCGCCGCGCCCAAGGGAACCGGCCGCGCCAAGATGGCGGGCAATTACGCCGCCAGCCTCAAGCCGGGCCTGGTCGCCAAGAAGATGGGTTATCCCATCGTGCTCTTCACCGATCCGCGCGAGAACCTGTATGTCGACGAGTTCGGCACCTCGAACTTCATCGGCATCACGGCCGACGGGCAGTACAAGACGCCGGAATCGTCCTCCATCCTCCAGAGCATCACCAACGAAAGCCTGCAGGTGCTCGCTACCGACTTGGGCCTGAAGGTTTCGCGCACGCCCATCCGGCTTTCCGGCCTCGATCAATTCACCGAGGTCGGCGCATGCGGTACCGCCGCGGTAATCACCCCGGTGCATGCCATCCAGTACCGCGATCGCAAGTTCACCTTCGGGGACAAGGCGAAGGCGGGCCAGACCCTCACCCGCCTGTACCAGGGGCTGCAAGCCATCCAATACGGCGAAACGGCCGATAAGCACGGCTGGCTCGTTAACGTTTAGATGGGGACGGGGCGGCTCGGGCGCACTCCGGGGGGAATCCAGCCGCGCTACGCGGGCGTCAGCCCATTCCCGGTCAATGCCGTACGCCGTTGCGGCGATTGGCCATGAAGTCCTGCATGCGCTGCCTGCCTTGGTACTCGATGCCCGCGTGGGTCAGCGAGTGGCGGATGAAATGCGGCCGCGACTTGGTCTCCTCGAAAATCTTCCCGATATACTCGCCCAGTATCGACATCCCCAGCAATTGCATTCCGCCCAGGAACAGGATCAACACGATCAGGGTGCTGACGCCCTGGGGGATATCGGGACGCAGCAGGCGCATGCCAATCTGGAACAGGATGCCCAGGATGGAGAGCAGGAACAGGCTCGCTCCCACGTATCCCATGATTTCCAGCGGCTTGTAGGTAAAGGAGAATATCCCCTTCTTGGCCCAATTGATGTTCTTCAGCAGGTTGTTGGTGCTGGTTCCGTATTTCCGCTCCGGCCGCAGATAGGGAACGCCGGTTTGCTTGAAACCGACCCAGGCCCGCAGGCCGCGCAGGAATTGATCCTTCTCGGGCAGGCTCAGCAGTTCCTCCACCACCTTGCGATCGATGAGGGAGAAATCCCCCGCATCGGTGGGCACATCGATATACGACATGCGCCGGAACACGCGGTAGAAACCCTTGTAAGCCAGGTTGAGCAGCCAAGGCGCCTCGCGCTTGATGCGGCGGCCGTATACCACGTCCCAGCCCTCTTTCCACTTGGCGTGGAAATCGGGAATGATCTCGGGCGGATCCTGCAGATCGCCGTCGAGCAGCACCACGGCCTTACCCGACGCCACCGCCATGCCGCTTACGAATGCCGATTGCGATCCGAAATTCCGCGAATGCTCGACCACCAAAACGTTGGCGTCCTGCACGGAAAGCAGATTCAGGGCTTCCCGGCTGTCGTCTGGGGAGCAATCGTTCACGAACACGATTTCGTACGTGATCCCCAACCGGTTGAATACCTGCACCAGGCGGGCGTGCATCTCCGGGATGGCCAGACCGTCTTTGTAGCAGGCGATGATGGCGGTTACCTCGGTGGGCCGGCCTTCGCCTTGGCTCACGTAGCGCCCCTTGATGCCCGCGTAGTCCACCTGCTTCTGCCAAGCCAGGGTGGCGCGCAGGCCTTGCGCCAGGGGTATGCGGGATTTCCAGTCCAGCAAGGTCGCGGCTTTGGCGGGATTCCCGTACCAGTTCTCCACGTCCCAGCGCCGGTTGGGCATGGAGCCGAACACGGGTTCTTCGGCGATGGCGAATTCCGATCGCGACAAGGCGGCCAACTCCTGCATCGAGGTGCGGGCGCCGGTGGCGATGTTGAACGACTCCCCATGGATGGCGGGCCGCATGCCGCGCGCCGCGGCCACGAAGGCGCGCAAGGTGTCGGTGATATAGATGAAATCCCGGGAAACCCCCGGCGATACAAGGGGCGGCAACTTGCCGTCGCGCGCCTTTTCCAACAGGACCGGGATCAACCGATCGGGTTCTTCCCACGGGCCGTACACCGCGTACAGGCGGAGGTTGACCACCGGCAGGGCGTGGACCTTCCCGTAAAACTTCAGCAGGTTGGCGTTGCCCAGCTTGGACACCGCGTAATGGCTGTTGGGCACGGCCTCGTCGTTCTCCAAGGGAGCCGCGGCCTTGAGGCCGTATTCCGAAGAGGATCCGGCGTGGACGTAGGCATCGAAGCCCTGGGGTTTGAGGGCTTCCAGTAGATGGATGGTGGAGAGGAAGTTGGTGCGGTAGATGAGTTCGGCGTTCTGCTGATACGAATACGCGCCGTAAGCCGCGAGATTGAAGATGGTGCGCGGCCGGCAGGTCTCCACCATATGGCGGACGGATTTCTCGAAATTGAGATCGCAGACCAGGAGCTGGGAAGGGGCCACCACCGTTTGTCCCAGGCGCCAACCCGCATTAAGGCGATGGACTACGGCGAAGACGTCGGCGCGCAGGGAACGCAGGGTCTCGAAGAGATTGAAACCCACGAATCCGCCGGCGCCCAGGACCAGGATGGGACCGGGCAACCCGCGCACCTGGGTCTGGAATTCCGCGTCCAGATCCGCCATCGCATCCATTGCCATGTTCCGGGATAGCCCTCCTCGCGATTCCCTGGGATTGTATCATTTTAAGAGGAGTACAATCAGGCACCTTGAGGACCTTTGCCCGATTGTCGCTGCTGTTCGCGGCCTTTTACGGCTGCTGGCGGCTTTTGGCGCCCTGGATTCACGGCGCCGTCCCGCCTCCGGACCTCTCACGGATCGATGCCTGGATCCGTCCCTGTCTCCAAGGGCGCGAAGGCTGGGAAGTTCCCGTGTTCCCGGCCCTGTTCTGCCTATACCTGGCTGCCGCCGCCTGGATCGCGAACTGGGGCGAAGGTTCTCTGTTGCGCAATGGCTGGGTACAGCTGGCCGCTTGCGCGCCGGCTTTTGCAATCGCCCTTTTCACCCGCTCCGGGATCGTATTCCCCATCCCGGGGGGGGATCTCCGCGGTTACCTGGTCTCGGCCGGGGGAACGGGATTGATCCTGGCGGGGGTATGGCTGTTCTGCCGGGAGCCTCGAGGTGCAACGCTCCTATCCAGGCTGCCTTCCCTGGCAGGCTGGATGTGCCTGGCCCTCTTCACCGTGCTGGCATCCTCTCCCGCGTTCGTATACGACTACGGTTTCGTAATGGGGCCCGCAGGCCACCTGCTCCAGGGCGAAGCCTGGGACTCCTTCTACCAACAGTACGGCCTGGCGCAAACCCTGTTCTTCGCCGCCATGATGAAGGCGGGGCTGAGCGTGCAGGGCATGCAGATCGGCGTGGCCGGCCTGTTCGCCGTATGGCTATTCTGCTTCCGCGGTTTGGCGCGCGCGCTCATCGCCGATCCCATGCTGCGCCGGCTCTTCGTGGCGACGGTGATCCTTGTCCGTTTCGCGGCATTCCGAACCTATCCTTTCAACTTCCCGCAGACCTCGGTCGCGCGCCTGGAACTCTGGGCCCCTTTGGCCCTATGTTGGGCCCGCTTCGGTCCCGCCTCGCCGTTGACCGCCTGGGCCTTCGGGGCGGCCTACCTGGGAGACAGCCAATTCGGGGCCCTGCTGTGCGGGGCCTACATCGCGGCAGTGCTCGCGGGAATGGCCTGGAAGCACCCCGCCTTCGCCGGGTTGGGTCCGCGGCGCGTGGCGGCTTTGGTCTTCCCGGGCGCGCTGGCCTGCGCATTCCATGTCGCGGTGTTCCATTCCCCGGTAAGCACCGCAGGTAAGCTGTACTTTTCCTTGCGCATCGATATGCTCCCCATCGAAGCGCATTCCCTTTTCTGGCCGTTGGCATGGCTGTTGGCGGCCTGCTTGGCAGCGTGCCTCCGCAAACGCCAACCCCTGGAACTGTTCCTGTTCCCCGTGCTCGTCATCCAACTCATGTATTTCTTCGGGCGTTCCCACGAAAACAACCTGCTGAACGTTGCGGGGATCATCCTGCTGATCCTGTTCGTAGGTCTCGATCGCGTTGCGGAGATCAAGGCATCGGCGGCAATATCGCGCCGCGTGGCTTGGGCGCTCATCCTCGCGACGACGGTAGTCTTCGGTGGCGGCATCCGCGGGCGCTTCGGGCGCATGGCGGCCAATCTCTCCGCCGATCGATGGACGGAGCGGTCCCCGGAGGAGGCTCTAGCCGACGGCCTGGAGAAATTCGTCGCCGCGCATTCCGATCGGCACATCCTCTGGGTGAGTCCTTTCGATGCCTACCTCAATTACCGGTTCGGCGTCCCGGCGGTGGGGTTCTGGAGCCCATTCGCGGCGCATATCGACGTGGATGAGACCTCCGGTTTCCTCAAGGAACGGCTGGGGGCGGGGGATTTGGCCGTACTGGTCGGGTGGGATTCCGCCTTCGCCGTGCCGCCTTTGGCCGCGAGCGCGGTCTGGTCCCGGGCCCATGTCCGGCTGGAAACCCGTCGTTTGGACGGCTGGACGGTGCTGGAATACACCTCCGGCCCTGGATCCGTGCCCGATTCGGGTCTGTGAAAAGGCGCTGGACCCCAAGATAGACCAGGGGTTAGAATTAGCCTGAATCCGCAGGGTTTCGAGGGTTTTCCATGCTGCGTTCCCCCATGTTCCCGCAAGTCACCGGTAAGGCCATCCGGCGTATCGTGCTCAATCAGGCGAAGCGCGCGCGCGTCGGGCATATCGGCTCGGCCCTTTCCGTCGCCGATATTCTCGCCGTGCTTTTCGACGGTAGCATCGATTCCGGCGCGAATCCCGGAGGCGACTATGCGCTCCGCGACCGCTTCGTGCTCTCCAAGGGCCACGCCGCCCTGGCCCTGTACGCGGCCTTGAGCCTGCAGGGTAAACTCGATGCGGCCGCCCTCGACAGTTATTGCGGTAACGGCAGCCATCTCGCCGTACATCCCGAGAAGGAATTGCAGGGCGTGGATTTCTCCGCCGGATCCCTGGGGCAAGGCCTCAGTACCGGCACCGGAGCGGCCCTGGCCATGCGGCTGAAAGGCCATGCGGGCCGGGTACGCGTGCTTCTGAGCGACGCGGAGATCAACGAGGGCTCGACCTGGGAGGCCGTGATGTTTGCGGCCCACCACAAGCTCGACAATCTGGACGTGGTGGTCGACCTCAACGGCCAGCAGGCCCTGGGCATGACCCGGGACGTGCTGGATCTGAGTCCGATGGCGCAACGCTGGCAGGCCTTTGGTTGGGACGTGCGCGAAGCCGACGGCCATGACGCCCAGGCCCTGCGTGCCCATCTCAACGCCTCCACCGGCGAAAAGGGCAAGCCCAGGGTCGTACTGGCGAAGACGCGCTGCGGCAAGGGCGTGAGCTTCATGGAAAGCCAGATCAAATGGCATTATTGGCCCATGTCCGACGATGAATACGCGTCGGCACTGGCGGAGGTGGAAGCCGCATGAGAAAAGCGCTGATCCGCACCTTGGTGGAATTGGCCGAACGGGATCCCCGCGTGGTCTTCATGACCGCGGACCTGGGCTACCTGTTCGTTGAACCCTTCGCGGAACGCTTCCCCGATCGCTTCTTCAACGTGGGCGTGGCGGAGCAGAACATGGTGGGCATGGCCACGGGATTGGCCGAGGGCGGTTTCATACCCTACGTCTACTCCATCGCTACTTTCGCGGCCTTGCGGCCCTACGAATTCATCCGCAATGGGCCGGTGTTGCAGAACCTAGCCGTACGCATCGTTGGCGTAGGGGGCGGATTCGAATACGATTATGCCGGGCCCACCCATTACGCGCTCGAAGACGTGGGCGCCATGCGCATGCTGCCGGGATTGAACGTGATCGCCCCTGCCGATTCGGCGCAGTGCCGAACGGCCCTGCTGGCCTTGCATGCGGCGCCGGGCCCGGCCTATTTCCGGCTGGGCAAGGATGATAATTTCATGGTACCCGGTCTCGACGGACGCTTCGAAGCCGGCCGCATCCAGGTGGTGCGCGAGGGCGGCGACGCCCTGTTCGTGGCCATGGGACCTTCGGTAGCCTTGGCGTTACGGGCGGCGGACCTGCTCGCGGCCAAGGGCTTGCAGAGCACGGTCGCGATCGTCGCTTCGGTGAGCCCGGCACCCATCGCGGATCTGCGTGATCTGCTGGCCAGGTTCCCTTTCGCCGTAACGGTGGAAAACCATTATGCGATTGGAGGGGTGGGTTCCCTGGTTTGCGAAGTGGCCGCCGAACACAATCTCGATTGCCGCGTGACCCGCTGCGGCGTTACCCGCTCCCCGGCGGGGCCGCAGGGCAACCAGGAATTCATGAACCGCCTGCACGGGCTCTCGCCTGAGCATTTGGCGCAAGCCGCCCTGGATCGTATCGCGGACACCCGGCGTCCCGGTAACCGCGTCCAGAATGACTGGGCCCCGGCCGCAGAGTGGGGAGCACCCCATACCGCGGTACGCAAGCCCGTTCCCGCCCCGGAAACCGCCCGCAAAGTCGATTAGGCCGGCTTCCGTCCCACTATTCCGATATTCCCCAGCCTCAGCGGAAGCCTGAGACGGTTCAATCCCGTGGCCCGCGCCAAAGCGAGCGCCGTCTTTTTCAGCGGGTAGCTGGCGTGGGTAAGCCAGTATTCCATGGGATAGGAGTTGGCTATGGAGAAGGTCCCCAAAGCATCCAGACCGGCGTTTTCGATCGCCATCCCCAGGGCCCGCGGGTTGAACAGGTAGATATGCTCCACATCGATGATGGTGGATTTCTCGCCGAAGATCTTCGCATGGAGGGCGTCGGCGTTATGTACGATAAGATAGAGCAGGCCGCCGGGTTTGAGCTTGCGCCGGCAGGTTTCCAGGATGGCGAGGGGATCGCCGAGATGATCGAGGGTCTGGAAGGCGCAGATGAGATCGAAACTGTCATCCGGGTACGTCGCGTCGGTGAAGAACCCGGAATGGATCCCGTCCCGGACGGTCGGCGCCGCCAGGGCCTTGGCTTCCAGGCTCGGTTCGCAGCCGCGCACGTCCGCGAAACCGCGCTCGCGCAGTTCCTCCAGAAAGAACCCGCTGCTGCAGCCGATCTCCAGGGCCGAACCCCAACGCATATCCTTGCGGAAACGCTCCAGCGGCCGCCAATAATCCTTGCGGATTATGCCTGCGTATTCGCTGAAGGTGACCTTGCTCGCCGCGTACAGGCGCGCCAATTCCTCGTCCGGTAAAACCTCCCGCGACCAGACCAACCCCGAACGCTTGCAGCGGACCATACGGTAATGGAAATGCTCCGTGACCCTGCGGGCCGAGAAGACGTCGGCATCCAGATCCCCATCCTTGAAGTTGCGGGGATAGAGTTCCTCGGCGCAATCGTCTTCCGGGCAGAAAAGGCAGGCCTTGGGCAGATAGCGGATCATAAGCCGGCCTGCCGGGTTTCTATGCGCCGGAAAACCAGGTAGCCTTCCCGCGCCGGCAGCTTTTCCCAGGCCGTGGATTCGGCCAATGCCTGGATGCCTCCGGCGAGATCCTGCTTGTCCACCAGCCAATAGGGGGCGAAAGCGGTATCCAGGATGACATAGGCGTAATGATCCAGGTAAAAGGGCCGGGGACCTTGCTCCGAGAGTTGGCCCCAGACCGCCACCTCGCGACGGGCGGCGAAGCGGGTCGTCGCGGCGCTGTTGACCAGAATCGGCAGCGTGGCGGGGATGGAAGCATTCAGGCGGGAAGCCTCCCGGGCTTCCCCGCCATGTCCGTGGGGCACGGAAAGGATTTCCCGCCACAGTGGGTAACACAGGAGGGACGTGACCGCGCAGGCGGCCAGAATACGGGCTTCCAGGACCGGTCGCCCCGGGTTTTCCGGACCGCGCGGATCGCGCCCCGCCAAGATGGGCCCGGCCGCGCACAGGAAGGCCAGGGGAAAGGCGTAGTTGGGCCACATCACCGTGAACAGGGTCTGGGGCATGGCGGCGTAGAACGCCATCAGGGGCAGGGGTAGCAAGACGTAGCGCAGAGGATACCCCAGGATCAGGGGCAGGAAGGGCAGGAAGACGTGCAACAGATAGAAAGCGTTGCTGGATCGCCACCACAATCCGGGAACCTGGGAGAGGGCGGGGGGGAGGAAATTCCCGAGTTGGTTTCCCGCTGGGGCGAAGCGGGGGAGGATTACGATCCAATAAATCGCCATTTGCGCGCAGCAGAGCAGGCCCGGTAGCAGGATCCAGCGCCAGCCCCGGCGTTCGCGCAAGGCTATCAGCAGGATACCTCCCACCGCCAGGGTGAAGGTTTCCTTGGTAAAAGCCAGCAGAAAAGTCCACACCAGGAACAAACCAAGTTTTCCGTCGCGGTACGCGATCAGCGCCAACACCAGCAATGGCGCCCCCAGGAATTCGGGGTGGAATCCGAAGAAGAATTGCGATGCTAGGCAGGGTGCCAATAGCACGGCCAGTGCCGCCCAGGCGGGAGAAGGGAGGGTTTCCCGGTAGCGGCGGAAAACGAGCCCCACCGCCGCCAGAATACAGGCCGCCTCCCCCAATTTCAGGCCCAATCCGCCCGCCGCGGCTTGCACGGGAATCCATAACAAGGCGGTGTACTGGGAATGGATGCCTAGCAGGTTGCGCCCTTCGAAGGTGTAATGCCAGTTGCCGTGGCCCAGGTTCCATAGGGCGGTCGCATAACTGGCATGATCCAGATCTCCGATGTCCCTGGCCTGCAGGTACTGCCATGCGCCGAAGCCCGTAAGGGAAACCGCCGTCAACGCCAGCAGCGCCCGGCCCCAACTTTCGGCGGCTTCGGGCCGGCGTAGAATCCCTTTGGGCAACATGGCGGCCGCATAGTACGCCGCCAACACGCACGCACCGCAAAGGGCGTAACCTGGCGAACGGTAGCGGACCAGGAAATAGAGGAAACAGGCTAATGGGATCGGCACACCCATTATCGCTTTCTCGCTATTACCCTGATCAAGGGAATTTACGCGGCAATGGGCCCATTTAGCTTGTTCCCCGGGCTTTCCTTAGTCGATAATGGAGGGGCGAATTCCCGGAATCCGGGACGGAGGCTTGCATGCCGGAAAAGGCCGTCATGACGGATAAATTCGAATTCGACGTATGCGTGATCGGCGGCGCGGGCCATGTCGGCTTGCCGCTCTCCATCGCCTTCGCCGATCAGGGTCTCAAAACCCTCATCCAGGACATCAACGCCGCGGCGTTGAAGCCCATCGAAGACGGCGTCATGCCCTTCATGGACAAGGGCGCCGACGAAGTGCTTAAGCGAGTGATCCACAAAACCCTGTTCGCGACCACCGATCCCGCCGCTTCCGGACGCGCCCGCTATATCGTTGTCGTCATCGGTACGCCGGTCGACCCGCATCTGAATCCGGAACTGCGCTCCCTCAAGCGGCTCAGTAACGAACTTGGCCCGCATCTCCAGGACGGCCAAGTGGTCATCCTGCGCAGCACCCTCTATCCCGGCACCACTGAGCATGTGCAATCCGATCTCAAGAAATTCTGCTCGGGCGTGGAGGTCTGCTTCTGCCCGGAACGCATCGCCCAGGGCAAGGCCCTGGAAGAGCTGCATTCGCTGCCGCAAATCGTCTCCGGTTTCCATCCCGATGCCGTGGAAGCGGCGTCGCAATTGTTCCGCAAGCTGACCAAGGACATCGTGGTCACCACGCCCCTGGAGGCGGAGCTCACCAAGCTCTTCACCAATTCGTACCGGTACATCCAGTTCGCCATCGCCAACCAGTTCTACATGATCGCCGGCGACTACGGCGTCGATTTCCACCGCATCTACGGTGCCATGACCCACAAGTATCCCCGCCTTGCCGATTTCCCCCGGCCGGGTTTCGCCTCGGGACCCTGCCTGTTCAAGGACACCATGCAGCTCTCGGCGTTCACCAACAACAAGTTCTTCCTGGGCCACGGCGCCATGCTCATCAACGAGGGGTTGCCGAACTACCTGGTCGCGCAGACCAAGCAGCGCCTTCCGCTGCGCGACAAGACCGCGGGCATCCTGGGCATGGCTTTCAAGCCGGAAAGCGACGACAAGCGCGAATCCCTTTCCTACAAGCTGCGCAAGGTGCTGGAGATGGAAGCGGGCGAAGTGCTTTGCTCCGACCCTTACATCCGCGAGCAAGGTTTCATCTCCGAGGAAGCCCTGATCGAAGAGAGCGACGTGATCTTCATCGGGGCGCCCCATGCGCGCTATAAGAACATGGATTACCGCGGCAAGCCCGTGGTGGACGTGTGGGATTTCCTGCCCTTCCCGACTTTGCTTCAGGGGGATACATGAAGGTGTTGCTTACATGAAAGCGTTGGTCACGGGTTCGAAAGGCTTCATTGCCGGCTATCTGGTTGAAGAGCTGTTGGAGCGAGGCTGGGACGTGGTCGGCATCGACAACAATTCCAAGTACGGCGAGGTGGAAAAAAGCTACGACAACCACCCCCGCTACCGCTACGTATTCGGGGACGTGAAGGATACGGCCCTGGTGAAGGACCTGCTCAAGGATTGCGATCATTTCGTGGCCTGCGCGGCCATGATCGGGGGCATCTCCTATTTCCATGCCTATGCCTACGACCTGCTCGCGGAGAACGAGCGCATCACCGCCTCCTCCTTCGACGCGGCCATCTGGGCGCATAAGCACGCCCAGCTGAAGAAGATCACTGTGCTTTCCTCTTCCATGGTGTTCGAGAACGCCTCGCGTTTCCCCTCGCCGGAAGGCCACCAAAAGGAATGCCCTCCGCCTTTTTCCACTTACGGATTCCAGAAATTGTCCACGGAGTATTTCGCCTTGGGCGCCTGGCAACAGTACAAGCTTCCCTATACCGTGCTGCGCCCTTTCAATTGCGTGGGCACCGGCGAGAAGCGGGCCAAGGGCGGGTCCGAAGTGAAATCCGGGAACATCTCCCTGGCCATGACCCACGTAGTGCCCGATCTGGTGCAGAAGGTGCTCAAGGGGCAGGATCCCTTGCGTATCCTCGGCAGCGGCAGCCAGGTGCGGCATTATACCTACGGCGGGGATTTGGCCCGCGGGATCCGCTTGGCCATGGAATCGGATAAGGCCCGCAACGAGGATTTCAACCTTTCCATCGGCGCCAGCACCACGGTGTTGCAATTAGCCGAAATGATCTGGCGCAAGATCCATCCCGGTAAACCCTTCCGCTTCGAAAGCGACGAGCCTTTCTCCCATGACGTACAGCTGCGGGTACCCGAAATCGGCAAGGCCCGCGATGTCCTCGGGTTCGAGGCCGACACCGATCTGGAAACGGCCTTGGAGGAAATCATCCCCTGGATCAAGCGGCAAATAGCCGAAGGCGGAATGTAATGGCCGGTCCCATCGAGATCATCATCCCCGTCTTCAACGAAGGCGATAACATCGTCCGCACGCTGGAGGAGATCGAAGGCAAGGTAAGCCATCCGCATCGGATCCTGGTGGTATACGATTTCGATCAGGACAATACCCTGCCCCCGCTTAAGCGCTATATCGAGAGCGGCCACGCGGGCATCCGCACCGAGAAGAATCATTACGGCCGCGGGGCGCTCAACGCCATCCGCACCGGCTTCGAATCGGCCGAAGGCGAACTTTGCCTGGTATGCATGGGCGATCTCTCCGATGACATGACCGCCGTGGCCGCCATGCTCATCAAGATGGACGAAGGCTGCGACGTGGTCTGCGGCTCGCGGTACATGAAGGGCGGGCGCCAGATAGGCGGTCCCTGGCTCAAGCGCACCTTATCGCGCCTGGCCGGCATGTCCCTGTACCTGGTGGCCGGCGTGCCCACCCATGACGTGACCAACAGCTTCAAGATGTACCGCCGCAGCCTGCTGCAACGGATCAAGATCGAAAGCAGCGGCGGATTCGAGATAGGGATGGAGATCTTGGTGAAGGCCCATTTGCTCGGATGCAAGATCGGCGAGGTCCCTTCGACCTGGCGCGATCGTTCCGGAGGCGAATCCAAGTTCCAACTGTGGAAATGGCTGCCGAATTACATGCACTGGTATTTCCTCGCGCTCAAGGCCCGCTTCACGCGGGATAAAGGCGGTCTATTGGCCCCCAAGGCGGCCTGAGTGCCCACCGCGCCCGGCAATCGCGCCGGCCGCCCCGCTTCCGAATTCGCTGATCCCGTCCATCCCCGCTTGCAGCCCTTCCTTGCGGGCTGGGCCGCCTACGCGGTCTACTACTTTGCGTTCTGCTTCCACCCGGGCATGGCCGCCAGCGACGATTTCGGGTATCTGCGCAGCATCCTCGGCACCCTCGCCTCCCATCGGCCCTTCGTCTACGATTGGCTCGAGCCTTATTGCGCGGTCTTCTCTTCGGCCTGCGCCCTGCTCTACGCGCTCACCGGCAATTTCCTGCTTTCGGCCTGGGGTTTCCAGGCCTGCTGCGCGTTGGCCTTCTACCCCTTGCTGTTCCGGCTGCTTTCCGCGCGCCTGCGTCCCGCCCATGCGGCCCTGCTGGCCCTGGCGGTCGCGGCTTTCCCCCTTTTCCTGGCCAAGGCCGGCGATTTCCACGCGGGCACCTGCACTTTGGATCTCCTCCTGTTGGCGCTTATCGCTTTCGAGGCGCGCCGTTTCGGTTGGTTCTTCCTCGCGGCCCTGGCCGCCTTCGCCAACCGCCAAAACCACATTTGCCTGTTGGTGTTGCCCTTGTGGCAGACCGCCGTCGATTGGAAGCGGGGGAGACCCGTAACCTGGGTGATACCCATGGGCCTTATTGCTTGGGTGGGCGGCGCGCTGGCGTTGGCGCGCGTGATGAACGGGACCTACGCGGCCCAGCATGCCGCCTTCCGCCACTCTCCGCCCAGTTCCCTGGCGGCCCACGGGGCCTTGGCCCTGGCGGCCGGGATATTCCTGGCGCTGGGTTGGCTGGCCCTGGCCACCGTGCTTACCGGCCGCTCCCTGGCCTGGCGCCGACGGACCCGCGGCTGGATCCCGCCTGCGGTTCTGGCCCTATGCCTATTGGCCCTGATCCCCTTCTGGGGTCCGTCCCTGTTGCGCACCGATACCCCCCTGTTCGGTTTTACGGGATGGGCCCAAATCAACCGCTACTTGCCGTGGTGCCTGCTGGCCGCCGTCGTTTTCGCCGATCTCCGCCTGCTGCGTCCTTCCCCTTACGTGGCGCTGGCCTGCGGCTACCTGGCGATCGCTTCGCTGCGCGGCATCTGGTGGGATTATTACTTCATGGAAATCATCCTGCTGTGCTTGCTGCTGGCCCTGGACGGCGCTCCGGCTCCCATCCTGCCGCGGCTCTCCCTGGCCGCGCTTTCGCTGAGCCTGGCGCTGGATACGGGTTATGCCTACCTGTTCAAGATCCAGGCCGACAAATCGGCCCTCTCCGTGGCCGTAATGGAAAAGCTGGAGCGCGGCGGCCAAGCGCGGGTGGATGCGATGACGGGAGCCACCTTCGGGTACCTGGGGTGGAAACTTTTCGATTACTATACCGCGCATGACGGCGAACGCTACAGTGAGCTGCAGGATTTCCTGGGATACGTGAAGCGGGATCGTATCGTGATTGATACGGAGCTGCCGTGGCGCCGCGCCTTCAAGGCGCCCTTGCCGCCCGGATCCGATTCCCTGGGGGGCGGGGAGGCCCGCATCGGTTTCGCCACCCTGCGCTACCGAGTCGCCGATCTGCATGGGCCTGCTTCAGGGGTTTCCCTGGTGGATCGGCCTATGCTGCTGCCTGCCTCCTTCCATCCCCCCAGGTTCCCATTGGATAACCGCGAATGGGCGGACTTGATCCGGACCCTGCCTCGCCGATGACTACGGAACGGTACAAGGCCTGGCTGGCGCTGACGATCTACGCCGTCGCATATTTCGCCCTGCTATACCATCCCGGCTTGATCCGGCTGGACGATTTCGGTTATCTGCGCAGTGTAGCGGAAACGTTCGCGGCGGGCCGTCCGCATACGGATGGTTGGTTGGAGCCCTACTCCGCGTTCACTTCCAGCCTTTGCGCGCTGGCCTACCTGGCTACGGGAGATTTCCCGCTGGCGACCTGGGGGTTGCAATCCCTGTTCGTGATCGGCAACGCCATCCTCCTCCGGCGATGGTTGCGGACTCGCATGGGCGCGGGGGCGGCCACCTTGCTGGCCTTGGCATTGGTTTCGGTACCGCCGTACGCGCATAAATGCTCCGAATTCGCCGGTAACGTATGGACCCTGTTCTGCGTGCTGCTTGCGTTAGCCGCGTGGCGCGCGCGCAAGTGGGGATGGTTCTACGCGGTAACCTTCCTGGCCCTGGCCAACCGCCAGAACGCGGTGGCCTTGCTGGCGCTGCCCGCCTGGGAATCGCTGGCGCCTTTCCTGCCAGATAACCTGCCAGGTAACCTGCGAGGTACCCAACCCGGGAAAAATCCGCAGCGTGCCATCCTGATCGGGGGAGCCATATTCCTGGTGGCGGCTGCGGGGCTGCATCTATCCATGAACCATACGGCGGCCCAGGTTCTGGGCATATACGGCGGGTTTCCCGCGGGCGGCTGGGGAGCCTTCCTGCGCACCCAAGGCTTCGGGTTGTTCGCCGCCCTGGCTTTGCTCTCCGCATTGGGCTGGCTGACGGGGGATTCTCCCCTGGCAAACCTGCGCGGCAACCGCGCCCGGCCCGCGCTCCCGCTGATTGCAACTGCGGCGTTCGTACTGCTCGCCGTCCTCAGTCCCCTGCCGCTCTTTTCCTTCCTCACGCCCCTGCTGGGCAGCCTGGATAGAGGCTTCCAGATGCAATTCCTGACTCTTGCCGTCATCCCCATCTTACTCTGGACCCTGGATTGGCGGCAACTCCAGCCGGACGCTCCCCTCGCCGTGTTCGCGGCCTTTACATTCCTCAGCGGCCTCAAAGGCTATTGGTACGATTTCTACCTCATCGACGTGGCGGTGGGCGCATTGTGTTTCCGGCTTACGCGTCCGGTCGCTCGCGAACCCGGCCGGTTGGGCCGCGGTTTGGCTTGGGCCCTGCTCGCATTCGGGTGCATCTGGGCCGTAGGCTACAAGGTGCTTTGCGATAAACAACGCCTCTCCATTTTCGTGTATGAAAAACTCGAACGCGCCGGCCGCATCGCTCCGCCGGATATGACCGACGGAACCTTCGGCTACCTGGGTTGGAAACTCGCCGGTCCCTTCAATGATTTGGATCGGCATCAGGATCTGGCGGGGTTCCAGGGCTTCGTGATGCTGGACCAGGTAGTCTTGGAAACCGAAGCGCCTTGGCGGCGTAGCTTTAAGCGCGGTCCGGTACCCGCTGCGGAGATCATCGAAGAGGGCAAGGCCCGCATCGGCTGGATGGATTTGCGCTACCGCGTGCTCGATTTGCACGGTAGCCCGCCGGTTTCCTTAGGGGGCCGGGCCGCTCCCATCCCCTTCGACACCGCAGGCTACCGACCGGATCCCTACCCCCTCGACGCGCGGGAATGGGACCTGTATATCCGCGCTTTGCAGGCCCGGGGGCTCCAAAACGGCCATTGAGGCGCCCGCCCCTTGACAGGATCGGGGTGACCGGTGTTATCTTGGGGATATGTCCCAACGCCTGATTGCTATTATTCGAATTATCATCGACAGCGGGCGGAGCGGACTCTAGGGATTCACCCATAGCCATTGGCAAAGCCCGCTCCCCAGGAGGCGGGCTTTTTTTTGCGGTTTCCGCAAAGGCCACTCCGGAGCGGCGATGCCGGGAAAGGTCACATGAAGACGGTCAAGATATACGATACCACCCTGCGCGACGGCAACCAGGCCAAGGGCATCTCCTTTTCCCTCGAGGACAAGCTGGTCATCGCGCGCAAGCTCGACGAGTTCGGAGTGGACTATATCGAGGGCGGCTGGCCCAACCCCACCAATCCCCTGGATATCGAGTTCTTCGTCCGCGCGAAAAAAATGGAATGGCGCAACGCGAAAATCGCAGCCTTCGGCAGCACCTGCCGGCCCAAGGGCAATCCCGCCGACGACATGGTGCTCAAGTACCTGGTGGAGACCGGCGCGCCCGTCATCACCATCTTCGGGAAGAGCTGGGATCTGCACGTTACGGAGGTATTGCGGACCACCTTGGAAGAGAATTTACGGATGATCCGCGAGTCGGTGGCATACCTTAAGCGGCATTGCGAAGAGGTGGTGTACGACGCGGAGCATTTCTACGACGGCTACGCGGCCAATCCGGAATACGCCCTGAAGGCCGTGGAAGCGGCGCGGGACGGCGGGGCCGACGTCATCGTGCTGTGCGATACCAACGGCGGGCAATTGCCCTGGGACATCGAGAAGGTGACGGCCCTGATGCGGGAAAAGCTCGGGGTGCCGGTGGGCGTGCATTTGCACAACGATACCGGAACCGGCGTGGCCAGCTCCCTGGCCGCGGTGCGGGCGGG
>JAHFCH010000136.1 GCA_023249635.1 Fibrobacterota bacterium | reverse complement strand
ACCGGTCGCATCAAGGCCAAGACCAGCCATACCCTCAACCCCGTGCCGTGCATTTTCTACGGCAAGCAGGCTGAGGGCCTGAAAATCAACGGGTCGGGATTCGGATTATCCGATCTCGCGGCCACCACCGTGAACCTGCTCGGCTACCAGGCGCCCGAAGGCTGGGACCGCAGCATCCTGAAGTTCGACTAACGCCCACGCCGCCCGGCCGGGCGGCGTTTCCGCCCCCGGAACGACTTCCCCTTGCTATCCGTTTTCAGCGATGCAGGACGACGCGAGAGGCCGTGCCTTTGGCGGCTACCTTGCGGCCGTCGGCCCCATAAGGTTCCGCGGCCACTGTAACCGAGGGGTTACCTCCGGCGCGGCGGAAGCGCGCGGCGCGGATCGGCGTCGGCGCTTGCTTCGGCTTCCATCCCGTTACGGAAAGATCATCCATGTAGAACGCCCCGGTCGCGCTGGGATTGGTGGCCTGGCTGATCACGATCTGGAAACCCGACACGCGTTTGAGGTTGAAGGGTACGCTGACGGTTTTCCATTCCGGCTGGGTAAAGGTTTTGGCGGAAAAGTCCAGATTATATTGCTTCCATGCCGTGGTGATGGAGAAATCATCCCCCCAGAACGCGTAATCGGCGACTTCCGTGGTCAGGGCCGACAGGCGGATCTTGGTGGCCTTCTCGCCTTTGGCCCAAAAGGAAACCTTGGTGGCGCCGGTGAAATCGGCGCCTACGTCAAGTGACTCACTATAGACCTGGGTGACCATGCCCACCTCGGGATCGTAGCTGGAAGTGTCGGGCGCGTCGCCATGGGGCCGCGTGGCGCCATACTTCCAGGCCAGCTTGAAGCATGACTTCGATCCGCCGTATCCGGGCGAAGCGAAGCTGGTGGAGTCGACCGCCGAGGGATGGCTGGCCGTATCCCCCGAGGTGATGATGGAGGAGCCGTGGGAATCTTCATCGGTGATGAACGTCCATTGGCTGATCTCGCTGAACTTGTTGGCGGGGATCTTGGCCTCGAAATCATCGGCGATGAAAACCGCCTGGGCATGGGAAGCGATGGCCAGCGCAAAGGCCATGGCCAGACTGCGGGGCAGGATGGTGCGATGCATAAAAGTCCTTTTTGGAGTGGGGTTTGCCGTTAGTCCGGTCCGATGGACGACGGCGATTCTCCGGTCGTAAATGCTAAGCCCCCGTCAGCCGACCCTCAAAGCCCGGGTCCGGCAATTCATGCATTCTGCCGCCAAAGAATCCAAATGAACATAGCCTTGGGAATCCGGCCGCGGCCGGGAAAACCGGCGCCAACGCGATCAAGGTTTTGGTCAGGGAGGGATTAAGGCGTGGAGCGCGACACTTTGACCGCGGAAAACCAAATCCGGGAACCGTCAGCCAGTCGGCGATCCAGGGAGACCGGGAGGCCGTCGATTACCTTGGGCGCCGACCAATCGGCGCGCACCACCGAGGTATCTTTGGCGTTACCCTGGAAGGACCAGGCCGTTACCGTACCGTCGGCCGTGGCCGTGACCTCGATAACCGAAGCCGGGGCCGGGCCGCCATGCTTGGGATAGCGTACCCGCAGATTTCCGCCCGGTCCCAGGCTGGGATAGCTGGCCTCATCCCAGCGCAGATGCAGGGGGAAAAGGAACCAGTATTGATCGAGGACGAAATCACGGTCGATGGCGGCCACGGCCTCCGAAGCGAGGCTGTATTGATTGCGACGGCTATAAGACGCGGTCAAGGTGAGATCCTTGGCGTCCTCGCCGCGGTAAACCACGCTGTCCTCATGCGGAAACCAGGTCCATTCCCGGGTCCGCTCTTTGCCTTTATCGCCAGAGCGCACATGGATGACGTAATGCAGGGAGCGCACCGAAGGGAAATCCTGGAATCCATAGCGGAAGGCGATCTTGGCAGCGAAATCGTGCGAATCCTGCCGGGTCGGCGCGGCTCCCGGAAGGGAGGCTGCGCAGAGGGCTATGCAGAGGAGGAAGATTGTTTTTGAATGCGGTGCGAGTGGTCGCGCGTCATTCCCTGCCATATGTCTCCCCCGCCTTGAAGGTGTTTTCCCGGTCCAGCTTCAATATATTCTGCATGAAGCTGGCTTCAAACCGGATTTCCTTCTCGGGGGGAGGCTCTTTGATCAGGGTAAAGGTCACTTGGGGCTTTTCCACCTTGCCTTCGATGACCAGGGTGCGATTGAATTTCAATTCCTCGAAGGTGGAGCCGGGCTTTCCGGGTTCCACATCCTTGGGTGGGGGCGGTACCACGATGGTCTGATCCTTCTTGGGCTCTGGGGCGACAAGGGGAATGGCCTTCACCTTTTTCTTGGCGGCTTCGGCTGCGCCCAGGCCCACTATTAGAAGGCCTAAAACGGAGATGCGGACGATGCGTGCGAGGAGGCCCATACCACTCCGGCTTATCGGCATTTCCCTCGGGAACTTTAGCCCTAATTTCATTTTCCGCCCCGATTGGTGAAGTTGGGGATCACGATTTCCCGCTCCAGCAGCGATTTTAGGTATTCAGGCGTCGGGGTGGATTGGTTCCAGGGGAACATGGCACCGTTGCCCGGGAGCTTGTACTTGATGCGCAAGCGGGCCCAGATGCCGAAACCCTCTTCAGGCTTGGCGTTCAAACCCGAGATGCGCAGGAAATGCTCGCCCGGCTGGAGCTTCTTCGCCAACAGCGCCGAGGCGTCCTTACTTGCCCCTTTGGCCCATGTACCCGGCGCGGCCTTCTGCGTGAGCACGGTATCCTTATCGACCAGGATGGTCCAATCCTGCGGACCCACGGCCATGATTTCCAGTCCCACCGCGTGGTTGGGAAGGATGAAGGCGGACTGCGCCCACACCTGCTTCCAGGGGATGTAGTTGGCGATGGTGGTATCGATTTTGGGACCGGTCCCTTTTTCGCCGCACCATAGGAAGCGGGGCGCCGCTTTCACTTCGGCGGGGTAATCGCCTTTGGGAACCACGCCTTTGCGCACTTTCTTCCAATCCGGGCTGTCCTTGGCGGGCCAGCCGGCGGGTGGGAGGGCCGCCAGGGCCGACCATTCCTTGCCGGTGAACACGTCCAGCGAAGTATCCTGATCGCCGCTGCGCGTCCATTTGTCCGGCTCTATCTGGTATAGGCGGGCGAAGGACATCTCGCCCCATTCCGCCGGCACCAGTGATGCGGTAACCTTCTCGATCAGCTTGCGGTATTTTTCCATGGCCTGATCCTGGAGCTGGTATCCGACGTTATCCAATTTCTCCTGGTAGGTCTTGCGCTGCTCCGGGCCCGCTTCGGGCGGGATGGGCGGACGGACCAACGCCTCCTGGGAAAGCAGATCCAGGCACTTGGCCTGCACGAAGAGGGCCTTGCCCATGGCGATGCGCAAGGAATCGTAGAGGGGATCCTTCTTCAGGTTGTACTTGGCGGCGAAGTCCAGACCCTGCTGGAAGAAGTCGATGGCCTTGTCCTCCAGCTTGGGAATGCCTTCTTGCAGCAGCTTGACCTGGTAGAAAAAGCGTTCCATGGGCTGGAAGCCCGCGGGGAATGGGGCCGAACGCGCAAGATCGGCGGCATCCAGGTAATGGCCCCCGAGGGCGCGCGTGCTCTGGAGAATGTTGGCGCCCAGGGAATCCACCGCTTTGGGATCCAGTTCGTATTCGGCGGCGATGTCCAGGAAGGCCATGAAATACTTAAGCCCCTGATCGTGGTAAGGCGCGATGCGCCCGATTTGCTGGAGCTTGCCGGCAATGGCCTTTTCCGGCGTACCCGCATCGATCCTCAGGATGCCGGGCACCTCCGCCATGGCCTTCATTTGGTAGGACATGTAGCGCGTAGCCATGCCCACCATGCGGCCGTTGGCCTCCCCTACCCAACGGTTGTTGACCTCCTGCTTCCGTCCGATGGATAGCACCTGCAGGTATTGCTGCTGGGCCTTGGCGTAGGCCGCCGACAACGATGCCATGGCATCCTCTTCGCGATCGAGTTGCTCGCCCGGATTCTTGGCGGGTTTGCGCGGGGCCTGGTAGATGGCGGTTCCGAAATCCTCGAAGGCCTCGCCCAGGGAATATGCCGAGCGCAGGGCCCAGTCGACGATACGGTAATCCAGCACCTTCAGGTATTCGTCCACGGCGGCCTTGAGCAGCGTGGTCTTGGCCTTGATGTCGGCCTCGTAAGCGGTGGGGCGGATGACGGCCTCCCGCATTTTCTTGGCGGCCAATTCGCCCAGGGTATGCTGGGCCTGGGCGGCATAGAACCGCGAGCCGGGATCCGCGGTCTTCAGGGCCGCGAATTCGCGCACCACCTGCCCCATCAGTTGCTGCGCCTCTTCACGGTGGTTGCGGGTGAAGGCCGCGGTTCCGCCCATGCACAGGGCCTGGATGACGCGGGTCTTGTCGTTCGCATACCGCCGCGTAAACAGGGACTGCAACTCGGCCACCTTGTCCCAGTTCTGCAATTCCCCGAAGATTTCCACCGCGCGGAAGAGCAGGTTGGGGGCGTCCTCCTTCTGGGGGTATTTTTTGGCGTAGGTCTCGAAGGCGCGCGCCGCCGAATCCTGGAGTTTGCCGTTGAGGTAGGCGAA
The DNA here is from genome assembly GCA_023249635.1 of Fibrobacterota bacterium. Taxonomy (GTDB): domain Bacteria; phylum Fibrobacterota; class Fibrobacteria; order UBA11236; family UBA11236; genus Chersky-265. The sequence goes on along the minus strand of JAHFCH010000136.1, from coordinate 13,731 downwards.
TCCCGCATTGTACAACGACGGCTCGGCTTCCGGGCTTTCCGGATGGGCGCGGGTAAGGTTTATGTACTTATCTCCTGCCTCCATCCATTGGCCATCCTGTTCCCGGCACTTGGCCTCGCGGAAGAGCACTTTCGATAAAAGCTTGGATTCGAAATAAGCATCGAAGAACAAGGTGTAGATGCGGATGGCTTCCTTCCATTTCTTCTGCTTCTCCTGCATCACGCCCGCATTGAACATGGCCACGGGGGCGATTTCCACCGCGGGGAATTCCCTGGGTATGCGCTGGTATACCTCCGAGGCGGTTTGCAGTTTGCCTTCTTTCTCGGCCTTTTCGGCTTGCAGGTATACCGATTGGGCCAACCGCTCCTTGGCCTCGGCGACCGCGGTCACGTCATTTCCCTTGAGCATGGACCGATAGGTCTTTTCGGCCTCTTCCAGGCGGCCCAATTGGGCATAGGATTGCGCCGCCATCTGGGAAGCCTCACCCGTCACGGCAGAGCCCGGGTATTTCTTACGCACCTCTTCGTAGACGCCCAGCGCCTTTTCGAACTCCCCTTGGTTGTAGAACTGGTTCCCTTTCCAGACCAGCACGTCCGGGATTTTTTCATCCCCAGGAGCAACCGCCAGGTAGTTGTCCAGGGTCTGTAGATAGAGTTCGCTCGCGAAGGCCGAAGGAGCCTTGGCCGAATCGGGAGACTTGAGCCCCAGATCCACGGTGGCTACCGAATCGCCCTTGGGCGCGGCCAGCTTGACCTCGGCGGGTGGGGGCGCGGCATCCTTCTTCCCCTCCTGCTTGCCGGGTTTCAACATCGAACAACCGGCGAATAGCAGGGCCATGGCGGCCGCCCCTGCGGCCAACGCGCCCCGGAATGCCTTCCGGCGATTCCCGTTTTGCGGCTTAATGCTTGCCATTGCCGGCCTTCTTCTTCGCATCCTGCGCCTTCTTAAGGTCGTCCGTCCGCAGCTTCTTCGCATCCACCTTATCGGTGGCGCGCTTCCCCTCGGGGGACTCATCCGGAACCGCCAACTTGCCGGCGTCGCTCGCCGGAGCGGCCGAGGACGCGCCGTCCTCCGCCTTCTTGAGCAATTCCTGGGCGGCCACGATGGCGTTATAGGCCGCCGCCTTCTTCAGCTTGGCATCTCCCTGGCGCGAAACTTCCATGTACTTCTTGGCTGCGGCGGAGAAGTCGTCGAGTGAATAGAACGCTTCCGCCTCCTGGTAATTGTACTTGGCTTTATTCGGGTTTTCCGGGTAAATCGACAGGAAGGTCTCGTACGCCGAGATGGCCTTGCGCAAATACGTTTCCTTCTTATGCGCGAGTTCGCCGGTGGCGTTGCCCATTTGCTTCGCTTCATAGAGGTAATGGCGGGCCACGAGTTCGATGGCCTGTTCGCTCACCGAGTCGGCATTATCCCGGGAATCCTGCTTCGTCAACTTCTTGTACCAGGTTCCGTTGCGGCAATAGAGGCGGAAGATCTTCTCGCGTACCTCGGCGGCGCGCTGGTAGTTCTGTTCCTTCTCGTAAGCACGGCCCAATTCCATGATGGCCTCGGGCATGCGCTCATATTCCTCATAACCGTTGAGGAGCGCTTCCAAAGCGCGCTTGGCGCGATCGAGGCGGCCCGCCTGGGTGTAAATCACGGCCATGCGATGCAGCAGCTTGGCGCCCAGATGGGCGTCGCCCAGCTTGTCGGCAAAGGCCTTGCTCTGCTTCAGGCCGCCGTCGCCGCTGGTATCGCTTTCGGCGATGGACAGGGCCGCGAACTGGAGCGCTTCGCTGGTGAGCACCGACTTGGCCTGCTGGGCCTTGGTCTTGCGCGCCGATTCCTCAAGTATGAACGTGAAGGAGCTGATGGCGGTCTTGTAGGCGTTGGCGCGGTACCGTGTCCAAGCCAGTTTATACAAGGCCTGTTCGAAGTACTTGGAATCGGCGTAATCCAGCACCTTGTCGTAGGCTTCGGCGGCCTTTTCCAGCTTATTCTCGTTGAAGTAGAACTCGCCCACATAGATGAGGGCCTGCTGCGAATACAGCGCCTGCGGGTACTTCTCCGTCAGTTCCTCGAAATACCGGAGGCCCGAGCGGGTCTCGCCGCGGATGGTCTGCGAGTAGCCCATATAATATAGGGCCGCCGGCCGGTAAGGCGATTCCGGGAACTTGGCGATCAACTCAAGCCAGGGGATCTCATAGCTCTCGGGATCCACGGTGGGTTCGGACTGGGGCACGGGCAAGCGGCCGCCGGCCTGGGCTTCCAGCCATTGGAAGGTCGCCACCCGCTTCTTGAGCGCGTCCTCCTCCAGCCCGTAGTTCAAGATGCCTTTCTGGAAGAGCAGCCAATCCATGATACCGGTGGAATTGGGATCCTCGGACAGCTCGCGGATGCGGCGCAGGATATCGTCGGCCTTGCCGGCCAGCCGTTCGGAAATATCATCCGCCAGTTTGTGCGACTCGCGCGACAATTCGGCGCGCTTAGCGTTCTTGGTCGTATCGCTGCGCAAGGCCGTGATCTCCAGGTTCAGGGTCTTTTGCGAATACTTCAGCAACTCTTCCAGCCAGGCTTTATGCATGACATGTATATCCAGCGCCAAAGCGCGGCTTTCGAACAGCTTCTGCTTGACCTGCTTGCGGAAGTCGAGCGAATCGGAGGCGATGGAATCCACGACCCTATCGCCGGCATGGGCGGGGTCGACCAGCTTGGCCAATACGGCCTCGCGTTCCTTGTTGAAGGTCGCCTCGGAGTACTCACCGCTCTTATAGCGGTCTTCCACGAAGTCGCACAATCCCAGGCCTTGCTGGTACAGGCGGGCGATGGACTCGGGCGTCAACGGCTTCTGGCGCGCCAGGGCCGCCGCCGCCTTGTCCAACTTGGCCTTCACGGCCTTGAGCTGGTCGTCCGACATCTGCTTGCCTTCTTCGCGATCCTGCAACTTCTTGGTGAATTCCTTCAACTGGTCGGTCTGCTTGTCGACCTGGAGACGGAACGTCCACTCGTTCTTGGCCTTGATCATCACCTTGCGCACCAGTACGTTGAAGCCTTCGATGGCCCAGGGATTGTCGGGGTATTGGGCGATGAGTTTCTTCAGGATGAATTCACCCGCGTCCAGATCGCCCATGCGGATATTGCTCCACACCATTCCATAGAGCGCCTCGGCCTGGAAGCCTTGCTGATCCAGCAGGTTCTGGTAACCCTTAAGCGCCTGTTCGTAATGCTCCTCTTCGAAGTTGAGATGCGCCAGCGCCAGTTCGGACTGGTTGTGCAGTTTCTTCTCCAGCTGGGACTCGCTCACCAGGGTCACCAGCACGCCGCGGGCTTCGGCGGTACGCTTCTGGCGCACCAGCGACTTGGCGTAAACGAACAGGGACTTGAAGTAATGGATGTTCTTGCCGTCGCCCGCGGTCATCTCGCGCTCGACGACGGAATCCTGGCCCAGCAGGTAGGCGCTCTGGACGGCCAGGTAACGGGCCGGCGGGTAAAGCTTGGCATCGAAGGCGTTGGTCGCCATATAGGCCGAGTAACGGACCAGCACCGAATCGTCCTGGCGCGATTCGAACAGGGCTTGCAGCACGCCTAGGGCGGCCGGCCCGTACATGCGGCTATCGGTGCCGACCTTATTATAGGCGTCTACGGCCTTGAGGGCCTTGCCGCCCACCATGAAGCTGGCGCCCAGCCAGTAGTTGATCTTGCCGATGGATATCCGTCCCTGGAAGCGCGAGCTCAGGCGACCCAGGTCTTCCTGCACCATTTCGATGGACTTGCTGGCAAGGCGGGCCTTGATGCGCGCCAGATCCAGATTGGCCATCTTCTCCCATTCCTGCTTGTTGGTCCTTACGGCCAGGGAATCCTTGTAATCGTTCAATTCGCCGTAGAAACGCTGGGATGCGCGGCCCACGTTGGCCATCAGAACCTTGAAGAAATCATCCTCGATAAGTCCGCCGTCACGGGCGGGCTTACGGAGGCCGATCCTCAAGCGATATTCCGAAAGCAACGCGAACGCGTCGTCCCAACGCTTGTTGAGCTCTTTCTGCACTACCACCAGGCGGCCGATGCGCTCGACATTGTCCTTAAGCAACAGGTCGACCATATCCTGGTTGGGGGTTTCCTGGAGCATCTCGTTGGCGATGAAGTAGGCATCGTCCAACGGCTTTTGCAGTTCGATGACCTGCTTGCGGGTCGCATTGAGGTTCTTTTCCAGGCCATCGATCATCCGATCCAGGCGGATATCGTCTTCCGGGCCCAGATGGGTTACACGGGTGGGGTACAACTGCAGATCGCGGAAGTCCTGGCCCATATATTGGAGCCGTTCCAATTCCTCGAAGATAAGGCGCAGCTTCCGACGCTCTTCGCGCAAACGGTTCACCATGGCGTCGGCCTGGGACCAAAGCGCTTTATCGCCGGACGCGTTCGCGTTCAGGGTAAGCGGATTCGTCCCCAGGCTGCCGCGGGCGGGCGCGCTCAGAGCAAATAAAACCAGGAGCAGGAGGCGCGTGAGCGCCTTCAGCATCCTAGTTGAGATCGACGGCTTTGCCATCGGCCTCCTTACGTCTTTCTTCCAACCTTCTCTTCCTCTCCGCAGCGTCCAGCTGCTCCGCGTCCGCCGCGGGTTTCCCCAAGGTCTCGTCCAGGTTCACCAGCTTGCGCTTGTCCTGATAGCGCCGAAGCAGGAACGAACGATAGAGTTCGCTCGAGGGCTGGGAGAACCACAACGGGTAACGAACCAGCCAGAACACCTTCCATTGGGGGAAGAACGGCGAATAACCGTCCGTTGCCCCTTCGTGGCAGCCGTTGGTTTCGGCGTCGCACGGTCCCAGGCTGGACCCGCGATCCACGCTCAGCAGCCAGGACATGCCACCCTGCAACTCCAGCCCGTTCTTGTATTTCAGCTTGGCCCCGGCATTCACGTACAGCGGCGTTTCGCGTATATGCACGTCGAAGGCTTTGCCCACCACGTAGAACCGCTTGTAATCGCCGTCGTCGCGGCCGTAGAGATCCGCGCGGATCTTCTTCATAAGCTGGGCCGTGAAGGGTTGGGCTTCCAGTTCGGCGAAGAAATCGGTGGTGAAAGTCTTCAATTCCAGCCCCAGGGACATGGGGATGGTGGAGAAATCCTGTTGCGGTATCTTGAGCTTATTCCCGCGCGGGCTTGCCTTGACACGCTCCGCGTTATCCTGGTTGATGAGGGACGCGAACTCCCCTTCCCACCCCAGGTTGCCGTAAAGCTTGAAAGGCAGCCAGGAAGAGATGCGGATCAACTCCAGGTCGGCGGCCGTCATGAACTTCCACGTGGTGATGGTTTGCTTGTTCCCCAGGACGAACCCTTCGGGTCCGAATCCCTCGGTCTTCACGCGGAAGCCGTTGGACGGGAAGTAGTCCATCATCACCTTGTGTATCTCCACGGTTTCCGAGAAGCCCAGGAACCGCAAGGACTTGTTGTCCGGCGTGGTGAGCTTGGCCTTGGCGTACAGGTACCCGGGCTGCAATACATAAGTCACCGCGTTGATTCCGGCCGTCACGTCCAGGAAATCCGTCAGCCCGTAATTCAACTCGACGTGCGGCAACACCGGCGGCACCTTTTGCGCGGCCGCATTATCCCACAGGAAGGTGCGGCCGTAGATGGCCAGGTGCATATTCCCGTACCCGGCGGTGGAAGAGGATATGCTGGCGCTGAGTCCGTCCTGGCGGGAGCGGAGGGCTTGGGACCATGAGGTCGATGCGAAGATCAAGAGAGCCATGAATATCCGGATTGCGGTGTAGACGGGGCGGATCTCCGTAGCGGCACACCGTTTGGCGTCGGGCGTCGGGCGTCGGGCGTTGAAGAACGCCTGAAGCGGCGCTTGCGCACGCTTCGAAAATGTGGGAAGCCTCTCGGCTTCAGCATTTACGCCCGACGCCCGACGCCCGACGCCCGACGCTATCGCGATTAATCGCTCCATCGTCTCCATATACCACCGTCCTCTGACCCGCGCATTCTTCATTGCAACAGGTCCTCTATCTGCTTCAGTTCCCCGCGAATCTGCTTGCGCTTCTCCACGGCCTCGCCTTCCGCGTCATCGAGCACGCCCTTGAGCATGTCCTTCGATTGCGTCGCGGCCTTCCGCTCCTCCAGGCTGATCTCGTCCAGCTTGAGCCCGGACGGTCCGGCGCTCGAATCCTTCTGCGCCGACTTGGGCGCGGGATTGCGTGCCGCCGCCAGGCGCATCTGCTTGCGTTGCTCCTCGTTGAAAATGAGCGCGCGGATGGCTTCGGCGCGGGTTTCGTTGTAGACCAGGGGCGCCTGGAACCCAACGGATATCCGCGGCGGCTTGCTCGCCTCCTGGCTGTAGAAGGAGATGGGGTGGATCGGATCCAAGCTTGCCTCGGCGGTGAACGAGATACGATCCCCCAGCATGGCCCGGTAGCCGATACCCAATTCGAAGAACGCGGGCAGGAACGACGCGCCCGGGTTGGGGTTGAAACGCGTGGCCAAGGGCTTGTACAACAGCGTTTCCGTCCGCAGGTAATAGCCCTTGCGGTAGCCTTTGTATTCCGCGGCGGCTACGATACGGTGCTGCGAGTACGCATGCACCAGCGTGTAGTCGTCGAGACTGGAGTAGTTCAAGTACAGCTTGATGGGCAACGAAGGCGAGACCTTGATCCAATCCAGGTCGGCCATCACGCTGAAATACAACAGCGGATCGAAACCCGGCGTCGTCTCGCCCTTCGAATAGATATCCTCCTCCGTCGACAAGGTCGCGTTCAGGCACACACCAATGCCCAACACGCGCAGGTTGTCGTTCCCCGGCAGCGTCAATTTCAGGCGGGCCGTGGTGGCGCCCAGCTTTTCCCCGTCCCAGGGAACGCCGGACACCTCCAGGTGGAGGAAATTCGCGAGACCGATGATTCCGCCTACGTCCGGGGCGAGCAGGATGTCCCGTTGCAAACGATTCCCAGAGCCGTACAGCTGGCGGAAATCGTTGCGGTACACCGAGTCGACCTGTTTCGACAATACGTCGTTGGCGACCGGCCGGATGCGGAAGTAGGTGCTCAACCCACCCGTAACCCAGATGTCACCCAAGCCAACCGTGTTGGATGCCTGCACTCCCGGGACCCCTTCGGATCGGGAACGCATTTGCGCAGCCATGGCCGGTTGGGCCAGGAGTCCGAGCGATACGAGCGCGGCGATGACCTTACTCATCGTTGACCGGCCTTAAGGTATCTGGCCTGAAGGTTTTACCTTCCTTCTTGCGTCGTCGCTGATGTTCCCGGATTTGTTCTATCTCTTCCGGCGAGAACAATCGCCATCCGCTCGCGTTCGTGCGGAATCCAGCGAGGCCGGGATTTTCTTCCAGCCAGCGCTTCAAGGTCGAGACGGAAACGCGAAGCGCTTTCGCCACCTGACCTGTGGTGTGATACGGTTGATGATTGGAATTGTTCAGGCTGTACATCTGAACCTCCTTTTTCGGGACGTATTCAAATCGTACGGGGTGGAGCGCCTAAGCCCATACTTATCCAAGGGGTTAGCCAGCCCGCCAAGCCTGCCGATTACCCGTCGTTCTAGCCACCGGGGTACCCGTCGGAATCGGGGTCCGCCAATCCCACCAATGGGCAGTTCGCGAAGGCACCCCGGAACCGGCAAAACATGCCGTAAGGAAACCCCTTAAGAATGCCTCCTCGAATCCCCCCGGCGGAGCCGTTCCCATGCCCTCTTTGGCCCGATTCGGGGACCCCGCCTGAATCCCGGCCGGCTCCTCAGGCGTTGAGGCCCTCGCCGGCCCACGCGGGTAAACCCCAGGAACCCAAGCTTCCTTTTCCCCGCGAATAGCCCAAATAACGAAAATCCTTGCCTGGGAGAGGGCGGATAGGACATGATAGAGAAGCCCCCAGTGGGGCCCAAAAAACCCAAGCCGAGGTTGGCCTGAATATGCGCCTTAACTCCCCGAACCCCTTCCCGCCCGCCCGCGCCGCCCTGCTTTTTCCCCTGCTTTTGCCCCTGCTCGGGGCGGCCCAGGAGAACGCCACAGGCAAGGTTTCCGAAAACCTTTACGAGATCAGCAAGCCGCATTTGAAGGACCCGTTCAACTGGCCGAGCATCTGGAAGCTGACGCCGCAGGCCGACGACCCAGGTGGAATGCAATCGATACGGGGATCACACGAGTATAATTACGATGAGCCCAAGACCGCTGCCCCGGTAACCGCGGCTTCCAAGGCCAAACAGGATTGGAAACGAAGCGAAGAATCCCGGACGCGCTCTTATATGAAGAAGGTTGGGCCGCTAATGCCCGTCGGCATTGAAGCCCTCCCGCCCCTGGACCCCCCGAAGCCGGTCGCCTCCGGACCGGTTCGCCACTACTTATCGCAATCCATCGTGCTCACCACCCCTTTCCTGGCCGAGCCCAATAGCGGCGGTTTCTTCCCCGGCGAGGTTTCCCTCAAGTACAGCGCCTCCAACGAATCGGAAATCCTGCAATTATTCGAAGAGGTGGTACTTAGCGTGGGCGAGGGCTCCGGCGTGAAACCCGGGGATCTGTTCCGCACTTACCAAATCGGTGATCATTACCGTTCCTACGGCTCGGGCCGCAGCCTGGGCCGCCTGGTGGAAACCAGCGGAATCGTCGAGGTGGTGCGCGTGGGCCAGAAAAGCTCGGTGGCCCGGCTGGTGAAATGCTTCGGGACCATCTCCCGCGATTCGCGCGCATGCCCGCTAACCTCGCCTCCGGAAGTGGCGGCCACCACCTACAACGTCGCCACCGACAATAAGCTGGCCGCGCAGGTCGTGTGGGTCACATCATCCATGCAGTTCCCGCAACCGTATTCATACGCCATCGTCGACCGCGGCAGCGGCAAGGGTTACCGCCTGGGTGACATGGTGCTGTTCTTCAACCGCAACGAAGGCAAGATGACGGACAAGGTGCTGGGTAACGGCATCGTGGTAAGCGTAGGCGACAAGGCCGCCACCGTCCTCATCCGCGATCTCTTTCCCGGCATCATCAACCGCGGCGACTATACGGTAGTGGTCCAGAGCGCCGTATTGTAGGCCGAATCCCCCGTATTTTATAGTTTTTCCGGGGAGAAGCGGCCCTGGAACATGACCACATTTCTGCTGAATTTCCTGTACGCGGTCGGCATCGACAAGTCGACGCGCGAGCCGCGCCGCGCCGTTTTCTTCCTGCTCTATTACGTAATCGGCTTCTTCGTGACCTTCATCGTGGCCACCATGGTGCTCTTGTGCCTCGAGGTCTACGATTTCCCTTTCGCGCGGAACCTGATCTACCGGCAACTTGGGGAACCGGTACTGTTCGCCCTGGAAGCGGTCCTGTTCTGATGCAGCGCCCGGGCAGGAGCGGCGGCCCGCGATGAATTTCTCCAAGCACCTTTACCAAGTCTTCCTGCTGAGCATCCTGGTGCCCGGCCTCATCCTCGCCTACCTCAGCTTCCGCACCGTTAAGGACGAGCGCATCCTGATCGAAAAGGCGTTGGAGAACCGCAACGAGGAATTCGTCGACGCGGTACAGGGAGTGTTGGACAAGACCAAAGCCGAAAGATTGGCGCGCCTGCAGGATCAATTGCAGCGATCGAGTTCCTCATCGGCGCCGGACAATTACCTGTTTCTGGCCACCGATCTCCTCGAGAACTCCATGGTGCAGTCCTTGGCCATATTCCGGCGGGACGAGATGGTCTTCCCGAGACGGCTGGCCTTCGGGGACAGCATGGGTACCACGGCGCCTCCCGCGGCCGGGACCGAAGCCGGGGTCGACGGAGGGCCCGTCGCCATGGCGCCCCCGCCGCCCATGGAAACCTCGGCCGCGCCGCAAGCGGAAGAACTTGACCTGCCCCCGCGCGCCCGCGAAGCCGTAGCCTTCATCCAGACGGAGTACCGCGCCGGCCGCTTCCTCCATGCGGTGCGCCTGATCCGGGCCTTCAGCCACGCCTCGGACAGCCTCTTCTCCACCCGGGCCGGTTCCTTGTACCGGTATGGATTGTGGCTGGTCGAGATCAAATGCCTCATCGGGCTCAACCTCACCGAAGAGGCCGTGGCGCGGGGTCGGGAGCTGATCCAGGCCCTGTTGCGCGGGAATGGTTTTTCGAATTACCACCAGGTGAAATTCTACCTGGGGGAAACGGTTAACCTGCTGACTTCCTTGGAGACCCTACCGCGGGAGGTACGCGATTATTTCTGGTCCATCCACCAGAAATCCGAAATCTTCCTGGTCAACGCCGAATTCATCTCGCAGGAGTGGAGTTCCACCCCAGAGCAGTTGATCCGCTCCCAGGCGCTCGACTTCCAGAATCCCATCCAGATCAATTACCTCGACGGCATCCCCTACCTCATCATCGGGTACCCCTGGTTGGACAAGGAGACGCGTGTCATCGCGCGGCTCAACGAATCGGTATTCAACGAAGCCGTGGAGACCGAAATCCTGCAATCGAAGAAGAGCGCGTGGAAATCCATGGCCTTCGCCCTGGTTTCGGCCAAGGACCAGGTGGTGATGACCACGGATTCGCTCGCCGACCGCCGTGTCGCCCTGGAACGCCCGCTGGGCGGGGATTTCCCGGCCTGGAAGCTGATCATCTACAAAATGAAGGACAGCGAAGTAATCGCCCTGGGCAGGCGCAAACTGACCCTGCTGTACACCCTGCTCGGCTTCTCCCTGGCCGCCCTGCTGATCGGATCATTCTCGGTGCTCCAGGGGCTTAAGAACGAGCGCCGGGTGGTGCGCATGAAATCGAACTTTCTTTCCGCGGTGTCCCATGAGCTCAAGACGCCGCTCACGGCCATCCGCATGTTCGCGGAGATCCTGGAGAGCGGAAAGCAGACCCAGGAGGACAAACGCAAGCGTTACGCCACCCTGATCGGCGAGGAAGCCATGCGCCTGCACGGCATGATCGAGGGCATTCTGGACTTCACCCGGCTGGAGGAAAAGCGCGGCCGGCTGTCCTTCACCGATCTGGATCTGACCTTGGCCGTACAGGAGGTGGCGGGCCTGATGGCGGCGGCCTTCGAGAAGGCGGGCATCAAGCTGGTGCTGCAATTGCATACCGCGGCCACCATCCGCGGGGATTTCGATTCGGTGCGTTCCGTGGTCCAGAACCTGCTGGAGAATTCGCTCAAGTATTCCGAAGCCGGCACCACGGTGACGGTCGTGCTCGAGAATCTTCCCGACAAGGCGGTGCTTCGCGTGCGGGACGAGGGCATCGGCATCTCGGGGGCCGATCTCAAGCGCATCTTCGACAAGTTCTACCGCGCCGGCGACGAGCTGACGCGCAAAACCAAGGGCAGCGGCCTGGGCTTGGCCATCGTAAAGCAGATCCTGGACTCGCACCGGGCGCAAATCAAGGCCAACAGCAAGCTCAACGAGGGCACGGAAATGGTTATCACCTTCCCCAAGGGCAAGGCCCGCGGTAAGGCAATGGACGAGGACACCGATGCATAAGATTCTGATCGTAGAGGACGAAGAGGCCATCCGCCTGGGATTGGTGGACCTGCTCGAGATCGAAGGCTACCAGATCGACGTGGCCGTCGACGGCGAAGAGGCGATGGAGAAGGTGCGCCAAGGGCAACCCCACCTGGTCATCCTCGACCTGATGTTGCCCAAGGCCAGCGGGTACGACGTATGCCGTTTCATCCGCAAATCCTTCCCGCATACCTTTATCCTGATGCTCACGGCCAAGAACGAGGAGATCAACAAGATCCAAGGCCTGGAAATCGGCGCGGATGACTACGTCACCAAGCCCTTTTCGGTTTTCGAACTGATGGCGCGGGTCAAAAGCATGCTGCGCCGGGTGACCCAGGACGCCTCCCCCGCCCCCGCCACGGGCGGCGCCGATGTACTCGGGTTCGCCGACGTGCACATCGATTTCCGCAAGTACGAAGCCACGCGCGCGGGCAAGCTCATGGAACTCTCCGCCAAGGAATTCCAGATCCTGAAATACTTTTCGGCCCGCCGCGGCGAGGTGGTAACCCGGGAAGACCTGCTCCAGGCCATCTGGGGCTATTCACCGGAGAACATGCCCACCACGCGCACTGTCGACAATCAAATCGTGAAGCTGCGCCAGAAGATCGAGGTGGATACGGAAAACCCGGTGCACATCAAGAGCGTGCGCGGCGTGGGGTACAAATTCGATCCGCCCGAGGGGAAGTGAGCGGGCAATGGTAAATATCCGCAGCCGGCCTTCGCTATTCCGATTTCCGATCGGCATTTTGGGGATTTCGATTATCCTGGCATTCGCGTCCGCGTCGGCGCAGGACCACGACCTCTCCTACAACTCCGAACGGCAGGAGATCGAATCCGCCCGCCATCTCTGGTCCATCGAAGGCAATATCGATGCGGCCCGCCAACGGCTACAGGCGTTGCTCGCGGGCTCGCGGAACGAAGAGGTAATCACCCAGGCCCGCTTCCTCCTGGGACGGATTCTCGATCAGGGTGGTGAGCAACCCGGCGCCTTGGATGCCTATCGCGCGGCCCTGGGAGGGCGCGGATTGCAGGCGCCGGAAAAACTCTGGCTGTACAAGCGCCTGCTTGCCATCAATCCCGGTTCCATCCAGCCGCTGGTGGCCGACGCCGGCGCAAAATCCGGTCCGGCGCATATCTTTCCCGGCAAGGACGGCAAGCATACGGTATACACCCTGGAATTCCGCGGGGCGCCGGACGGTCAATGGGAACGTTCCAAAGAACTGGGCCGCCAGGACGGGAACGGGGACTACCATCCCCTGGACCTGAAGCTGTCGGGCCGGGAAGAAGTGTTGGACGCGGATCAAGAGCAATGCCTTTCCCTCAATCAGGAAACCCGCAAGGTTTCCCTAACGCCATACCAGGGAGGCAAAGCCATCCACGTTCCGGCCGGCGCGCGCGTCGAAGTCGGAGCCCTGCTCGCGGGAGAACCGGGCTCCTTTCTGCTGGTCGGGTCCGGCTCGCTGCGGGTTTTCCATGGCGGAAAATCGTGGTGGGAGGCGCCGCTGGAACAGGAAGGTTGCGCCTGGAGCGCGCCCTTGGATCATTCCGAGCGCGGCATACTGCAATGCGCCGACAACCAGTTGTACCTGGTGGATGCGCGCAAGAAATCCATCAAACAGGTGGCGGGCATAGGCGACAAGGCATTGCAGGTCGCCTGGGAGGGCGACTACCTGGCGGTGCGTTACATCGATCGCTTCGAGATCCGCAAAGGCGCCGGGTTCGAAACCGTCAAGTGGGGCCAACCGAGCCTGCTGCAGGAAAAGCTGATCCTGGGCAATGGCCATCTTTACCTGGTTACCACCAAGGGCCAGGTAAGGTCCCTCGACCTCGGCACCGGCCAGGCCGAATGGCAACGCGATCTGCTAGCCAACCAACTCGTGGCCTTCGACGGATCCCTCTTCGCGACCACCTTCGCGCAAACGGTAGTTTGCCTGGACGCGCGCGGCTCCCAGCAATGGGCGTACGAATACGGTTGGGATCATGAGCCCGCCCTGCTCCCCAGCGAGGAATGGGTGGTGCTGCATTTCGGCGACGGTAAGCGTATCAAGCTAAGCCGCGAGTTGCTGCGCGTGACCGGGAATTCCGACGGATTCAAATTCCTGGATTACCGCGCCCGCGAAGGCGAGAAGGACTGGAAGGGAGCCCTCAACTCCCTGGCCAAGGTGTTAAGCCTGGAACCGGGTAACGGCGAGGCCTGGCGACTGCGCGCCAACGCGTTGCGCGGGCAAGGCGCGCCGCGGGCCACCCAGGTGCAGGCATTGGTGGAGGCCGCCCGCTCCCAGGATACGCCTAATTGGAGCAA
>JAHFCH010000135.1 GCA_023249635.1 Fibrobacterota bacterium | reverse complement strand
GATCTGGAAGCCGCCGTTGTAGGTGCCCGCGTTCAGCTTGCCGTCATTGGACATCCAGATATGCCGGTCATGGCTGCCGCTGGGAGCGGTCTGGCCGCCGTCCCATCCCAAGAGCATGCCGCCGCTGCCCGTGGTCGTCTTGAACCAGGCCCCGTTGGTGAAGATCTGCTGGTTCGACGCCGAGGTCGCGGTGCTGATGTATTTACTGCTGCCGTTCAGCTGGAAGCCCTTGCCCATTGCCGCCGATACCCGATCGCCCGATGCGCCGCCTTGGGCGGTCCCGCTGTTGCCGGTGATGCTGGCGTCCACGAATTGGGGGGCGCCGCCGCCGGGATCCTGGCTCAAATGCATCACGGAACGGTAAGCGTTGTATACGCAGGTCTTGCATTGGCCATCGGGCACGGTTACGCCGCCGGACTGTTGGTAGTACATGGTCACGTAATCGGAGGCGCTGTTGCCGTGGATCACGGGCATCTTGACCCAGATCTCGGCCGAATCCACCGACTGATCCCAGCGTTCAATCTGGTAGTCGAGCCAAGTGACGCCGTCCGAGTACAGGAAGCGCACGTCCGGGGCCCCGCTCTGCACCGCATCGCAGATGGCGCTACCGGTGACGCGGATGAGCAAGGGGAAGTTCTGCACGTCGCCGGAAACATTCGCGCCCGAAGCGGTGGTGTTCAGCTTATAGATCTTGTTGGATTGGAAGGAAGAGGTGGTGATGGTCGTGGTCGAGAACAGGGCGCTGCTGGACTTCTGGTTCTCGTACATGAGCTTGATGAAATCGGCGGAGCGGTTGGAAGGGTACATGGTGAATTCATTCAGGGAGCCGGAAGTCCAATCCGCGCCGCCCTTTTCCGACATCAGGTATACCGCGTTGTCGTTGGAGATGAGATCGGTATTGGCCACGGTCACGTCCTGGGCCCCATCGACGTAGATGTACTTGTTGGCCGTGGTCTTGACGATATCCACCCGGTGCCAAAGGCCGTCGCCCACGTCCACGTTCCCGTTCAACACGTTGTTGCGCGTGCTGAAACTGAGTTTGGCGTTGGCGTTCTGCAAAACGACGGCGATGTCGTCGGCGGTGCCGGTCACATCCCGATCCAGGATCCATTTGCTGTCGTACCAGGTGGCGTTGTCGCCCTTGTCCGTGGTCTTGATCCAAAAGGACCAGGTGGCGTTTTCGCCGTCGAGTTGGTTCGCGTTGGGGATGCTCACGTAATTGCTGGTGCCGTCGTAATAGGACGTCAGCGGTGTCGTCAAGCCGGTATTGGTGGCCATGTCCTGGCCCGCGGTGCCGTGGTTGGCATAAGCGGTCACGTCAGTGGGGCTGCCTTCCGATCCGCTGAGATGGTAAACGGCCCCGTATCCGTTCCAAACCGAGTCCGCGCGCGCGTAAGGCGAGGCCGCGCAAGTGGCGCATCCGTAGTATAGGGTGATGTAATCGGTGGTGGAGTTGGCGTCGACCTGGGGCACTTTGACCCAGATGGTCGCGGTTCGATTGGCGGGATCCCAGGCGGTTACTTCGTGGTACAGGTAGGTTCCGTCCTTATCGATGAATTGCAGATCCTGCCCGTTGTTCTGGGTCTTGGTGAAATCGAAGTTGGAGGTGGTGAGGCGCACCAGGATGGGGATGTTGGTCACGTTGGACCCCGTGACGTTGGCTCCCGACGAGGTGGTGTTGAAATTGAGGCGCAGGGACCCGGTGAAGTCGCGCGGTTGCTGGCCCAGGGACACCACCGTGGAAGCGGCCTGCATCGTCTGGTAATCCATCTTCATCCAATCGGCGCTGCGCGCGACCGTGGACAAACGCACCTCGTCGATCTTGCCGTCGAAGTTACTGCCGTTGTCGTGGACGTACTTGCCGATGGAGAAGGTCTGGGAGTAGTCGGCCAGATTTCCCGTGCGGGCCGCGCCCGTCTCCAGCACGCCGTTGAGCCACACCCGTTGCCAGGCCCCGTCGTAGCTGCCCCCCACCAGGTACCAGGTTCCGGTGGACAAGGTGGTCATGGTGGTGTACCCGGCTTCGGTACCCGCGATATTGAGGCTGTAGGATAACTTGTTGCCGCCGCCGTCGTATTCCAGATCGAATTCGTTCCAGGGCGAGGACGCAGAGGTGAAGGGCCGTCCCGCGATGCGGTGGTAGGCCGTCTGCGAGGTGGAATTGATCCAGGCCTGGATGGTCATGGCGTTGGTGGGATGCAGGGACAGGTTGCTGGAGGCGTAGATGCCGTGGTTCGAGGCCGAAGTGAAGTTGGAACCCACGCCCACCAAGGAGGCGACGTCGGAAGACGAGTTCATGCCGTTCTGGCCGGTGCCGTTGTTGCCGAAGCCGGTGGCATCCTTGTACGCCCCGGAAGTGGTGCTACCGTCTTCGGCCAGGTGCCATACCCCCGCCCATCCATTGCTGGTGAGGAACACCGAGGGCCCGGAAGAGAGGGAGGTGGCCGTGGACTTGCCCCAGTACATGCGGAACCATTGATCCGAGCGGTTGCCGTACAAGCTCGGGAGCAGCACCCACACGTCCGCCGCCTTGTTGGCCGCGTCGAAGCGTTCGATTTCGTAGGCCAGCTGGGCGCCGGAACTATCGGCGAAGCGCAGATCCGCGCCCGTGGTCTGGGCCTGGGAGAACTGGAAGTTGGCCGCGGTGAGGCGCACCAGGATAGGATAGTTGGTCAGGTTGGAGTTGATATTGGCGCCGGTAGGCGAGGTGTTGACGTAGATCTTGGTGTTGTAATTCCAGTTGGCCAGGGCGTAGTTCGGGTAAGTGAGGAATTTGCCGTTGCTCTTCTGGCTTTCGTAGGCCAGCTTGATCCAGTCCGCCGAGCGCGAAGCCGTGGTCATTTCCACTTCGTCCACGATACCGGGAAAGGCGTAGCCGCCCGCGTAGGAATTGCCGATGGTGAATCCCGTAGCGGTGGTGACCAGGCTGCGCGCTCCGCTGCCGACCAGGGTTCCGTCCACGTAGAACCTGCTGGTGGTTCCGTCATAGTCCATCGTGATAAGGTGCCAATCGGCATCGGTCTTCTTGCTGGTGGCATAGTCGTTGCCGCCGCCCCAATGCCACCCGGTCCAAGTGCCCACGTTGTTCCATTGGCCGTAGGTGGCCGAATTCGAGCCGCTGCCGTACGAGGCCAGGACACAGGCCGCATAGGGACTCGTGAGCTTGCTCCAGGCGCTCAGGCTGCGCGCCGAGGTGTTGGTGGGGAAATTGCCAGTGACGTTGATGTATTGCGTACTGCCGTTGAGGTTCTGGCCCAGACCGATCTGGCCGGCCACGTCGGTGGCGTTGGTCATGGCCACACCCGTGCCGGTACGTCCCGAAGCGGAGGCGTCCGCGTACCCGCCTCCGGTGGTGTTACCGTCCTCGTTCAGGTGCCAAACCCCCTGGAAGGAATTGGTGGAAGCGAATACGGCCGACCCGCTCGATGCCGATTGCGCCGAGGTATTGCCCCAGTACATGGTGATGAAGTCGCGGTCGCTGTTGCCGTCCACCTGGGGCACGCGCACCCAGATTTCCGCCGCCTTGTTGGCCGCGTCCCAGCGTTCGATCTCGTACTTGAGGGGAGAACCGTCGGGATCCACGAAGCGCACGTCCCCGCCGTTGAGATCCGCCTGGTTGAAAATGAAATTGTTGGCGTCCAGGCGGACCAGCACCGGAAAGTTGGTTTGGTCGGTAGCGACATTGGCGCCGGCCGAAGTGGTGTTGAATTGGAGCTGGGTGGAATAGGCGCGGTTGGAATATTCGTTCTTGGAGAACTGCACCACCTGCCAGGGGCAATCGGCGGTCCACACGGCGCTGTTGCCGCGCACCAACTGCAGGTTGGTGGTGGTGGTCAGGGTACCCGTGAACCATCCGAAACTGATGGAGTCGTCACCCGTCATGTTGGTGCTGCCGCCCCGACCCATGTGGCCCGGCAGCATCACCGCGGACCGCGCCATGTCCACGGCCGTTCCCAGGGTCACGTTCACGGTCCCCGTCGCCGCGGCGAAACTGGCGGTGCCGCGTTGCACGGTGGTGCTGTCATTGAATTCGACCACGTACGCGAACATGCTTATCGCGCGCGTGGTGGCGCCGCTGCGCGTATAGGTGAGGGTGGTCCCGTTGGTCAGCTCCGTGCGCGGCAGCTCGCCGGTGGTGATATCGCCGTTGATGTTGTACTGGCTGAGCACGATGGACCGGCCTGTGCTTACGCTGACCGGGATGCTGCCCGTGGTCGAGGAGGAGGCCGCGCCCAATGTGGTCGAGACCTGTTGCACGAAGGCGTCATTGTACTGGATCACCTGCCAGCAGGCCGAATCGGCCGGCGTGGTCTGGTACCGGAGCGCCAGGTTGGTGGAGGTGGTGAGTTCCGCCGTAGCCGCGTCGTCCGTGCCGAAGGCGGTTCCGCTGCGCATGAGGGTCGCGATGGCGAAGGACTTGGACAAATCCACGGCGGTGCCCAGGGTGATGTTGGTGGGATTGGCTCCCGTAGCGGCCATGCCGCGCTGCACGGACACGCCGCTGGTGAATTCATAGACTTCCCAGGATATCGAATTGAGATTGGCGTTGGTCTTGTCCTTGCGGGCGAAGTACAAGGTATCGTCCCCCAGCATGGTTCCCATCACGTTGTATTTATCGCAATCGTGGGAGCCGGACGCCGTGACGCTGAAGACCATGAAGGCCTTGGTGGTGTCCTTGACGGCCGTGGCCAGGGTAACGTACGCGTAACCGCTGGTTCCCATGGTCAAGGTGCCGCGTTGGATGGAGCGTAATTCCGCCGCGCCGGAAACTTTGAAGGTAATCAGGATGAGGATCACAAAAGCGAACGCGCTTGTGAGTATCGGCCTTATCAGGCTCCCCAGGTTTTGGGTTTTGGCGTTTCCCATCATAGCTGCCGTAAAATGCGGGTAAGGAATCCCTGTAACCCCTTGATTTTACAAGTCGGGACGGGACGAATGCCGCAACTGCGAAGGCGGATGTGACGCCGGTACGTTGGGGAATTTGGGGGGATTGGGAAGCTTGATGCGGAAGGCGGGGCGGCGAACCGGAAATCCGGGTCCACCACGGAATCAGGAAAGGGTGGGGCGCCGGTTCAAGGCGGGGATTTCCGCGCGGCGATGGCGACGGCCAACGCCTGGGCGCCCGGATAATCGGGAGCGGCGATGTGCAGGCGTTTCAGGTAAGTCGTCGCGTCGTCCCAGCGCGCGCGCTTGGAAAGGAACCAGGCGAATACGTACAGGTAATCCGGGGCATCGCCTCCGGCTGCAAGGCAGCGGCGCAGCGCCTGCTCGGCTTCGGCATGGCGGCCGAGTTTCTCCAAGGCCAGGCCCAGGTTATAGGAAACCCGCGGGTTACCCGGCATGCCGGCTTCGGCCGCCGCCAGGTGTACCGCGGAGGAATCGCCCCAACCGGTCTCTCCGTAGTACAGGCCCAAGGCGTAATGCGCATCGGCATAGCCCGGGAAACGGCGCAGGGCCGCGCGGTAGGCGGCGGCGGCGGAGTCGGGACGACCGGCGCGGGCATGCAACGATGCCAGGTTCATGCGCGCGGGCAGGAAGCGATCGTCGATGGCCAGGGCGGCGCGGTATTCCCGGGCGGCGCTGTCGGCATCGCCGCGGGCCTCGTGATAGCGGCCCAGGTTGAAGCGGCCCCCGGGGAAGAAGGCGTTGGCCGCCAAGGCTTCGCGATGCTCGGCGACGGCGGCGGTGAAGGCGGGCCGCAGGGAGTCGGCGAGCAGGGGAGAGACGGGCAGCAAGGCGGCCGCGCCGGCAGCGCGGACGGCGCGCAGGGAGTCGTGCAGCAGCGGACCTGCGAGCCCAGCGCGTTCGCTTTCCGGGAGGGATTCCATTCCCGTGGCCGCGGCCCAGCGTACCAGAGGATCCGCATCGACGGCGCCCCGCGCCACGGCGGCTTTGGCGATATCGCCCATATAGGCCGAGAGCAAGCTGACGGCGGTGGCGCGGACGATGGCGGGAAATGCGGTATCGGCGGCGAGGCGATTAAGGGCCGAGTCCGCGCCAGGGCCTCCAGCGCGGCCGGGGACCAGAAGATCGGAAAAATGCGGCTTACGTGCGGGGCCATGCCAGGCCGCCACCTTCTCCGCTGCCCAGGCCGCGTCATGATCGGTATGGCAATTACCGCAGGCGTTGGGCACGCCGTATTTTGCCGACAGATCCGGACGTGGCACCCGCAAGCTATGATCGCGGCGCGCGTCGATGCGCATATAGGTGCGCGTCGGCATATGGCATTCCACGCAGGCGCTGCCGGGCGAGCCCGCCGCATGGCGATGATGTTCCGGCGCGTCGAAGCGCGCGGCCTCGTGGCAGCGCGTACACAGCGCGTTACCGGAGGCGCGTACCTTCAGGGAATGCGGATCATGGCAATCGGCGCAGGCCACGCCGGCATGGAACATGCGGCTTTGCAGGAAGGATCCGTACTCGTAATCCTCGTCCTGGATCTGTCCGTCGGCGTGGTAGACGCCTTCGTTGAGCAATTGCGGCGTGAACCCATCCAGGAAGGCCTTGGCGTAGCCGAAGTCCTGCTGCAGGGCCGAGCGGCGGGCATGGCAGCGGGCGCAGGCTTCGACCTGGGCCCGGGCACCGTCTTTTTCCAAACCGATCCGGCCCGGCGCCGCCGAAGGCCCGCCTGCTCCCGGGATTCCCCCCGCAACCGCCGGCGTACCTGCTGCGTTACCCTGCGCGCCGCGATACCCCTTCCAGGCCGCCGCATGGGTATGGTCCCAGCGTAACCCGCGGGTTTCCTTATCCGCCCGGTCCAGGAAGAAACGCCCCAGCGCCCCGGTCCGCGCCCACTTCACGTGTCCGGCCGCGGGTCCATGGCAGGCCTCGCAGCTCACGTCCAGCTCCTTCCACTCCGTGCGGAACGTCCCTGCAGCCGCGTCATAGCCGCGCTTAAGCCCGGTGGAATGGCAATCGGCGCACATGCCGTTCCAATTCTGCCCGTCGCGGGTCCAATGCAGCCAATCATCCGGGGCCGTAACACTGTCGGCGTCGAGGTGGAACCATTTCCCCTGGCGCGCATCCCAGGCGGTGGGCAAGGCCTGCAGGCGGCCGCCGGGGAATTCGACCAGGTACTGCTGCAAGGGCCGCACCCCGAATGTGTAACGTACAGGATACGGGTGATGGGCCCCGTCCGGGCCCTGGGCGCTGATCAGGTATTGGCCGCCCTCGCGCTGGAAGCGGGCGCCCGCGCCGGGGTCCTGCCCGGGATTGGCGGGCAGACTGTCGCCCGCGAACCGGCCGAGCACGGAGGCGGAGTCGGCCGGTTCCATGGCGCGATCGTGATCCGATCCGGACCAGGCCTTGGCCTCGGCGGCATGGCATTCCGCGCAGGCGGCGCGGCCCGCGTAGGCGCCGGGAGGCGTATCGCCGTGGGCGGCTGGGGGCAGGGCTTCTCCCCGGCGGCAGCCCGACAATATCAACGACGCGATCATCGCGGCCGCCAACGCCCCGACAGCCGCGTGGTTCGCGGCCGAGAAGTATCCCCGCATCCGGTGCATATCCCCACTATCGTTTATCGGGAGGCGTCGAAACCAGTATCCCCGGGGCCGCCCCAGCGGTGCGCGCCTTTCCGGAAACCCTGCCGTCCACGGTCCGCCGCGGAGGATTCCCCTCGCGCCCTCGGACGGCGGAAGCCGCCGATCCCCGTCCGGAAAGGTAAGTCGGACCGGCCCAGAATTCATCCACCCTGCCCCTGGGCACGCTCCGCCCTTCGGACTTGTACTTCGCGAGCAACGCCCGCAGCGCCGCCACCCGGGCGGGTTGTGCTGCGTAAAGATTTTGGGCGGTGTCCTCCCCGGGGTTCTTGGAGAGGTCGTATAAAGTGCCGGGACCGGCCAAGGTAACGGGCGCGGTAAATCCGCCCGAGCCCAGGTTGTCCACCGTCAACTTATACGGCCCTTGCCGGATCGCGAAGGTTCCTTCGGAGGAATGGTGCACGGTAGCCTCGCGCAGCGGAGCCGTGAGCGGGCGGCCCAGCAGCACGGGCAGCAGGCTATAGCTGTCTTCGCCCGCGCTGTCGGGCAGGCGGAAGGAAACCACCGCCGCGGCCGTGGCCAGGAAATCGGTAAGGCAAACGGTTTCCCCGCTAACGGAGTTGGGCACCACCACCCCGGGCCATTTCACGGAGAAGGGAATGCGGTGCCCGGCTTCGAAGATATCCGCCTTCTCGCCGCGGTAGTCCAGATGGGGCGTGTGGCCGTACTGCTTATAGGTATAGTCCTTCGCGCCGTTGTCCGAGGCGACCAACACCAGGGTATTCCCGGAAAATCCCAGGCTGTCAAGGGCGGCGCGCACGCGGCCGATGGCCCAATCGGTCTCGGCCACGTAATCTCCCCGCACCCCGGCCGCGCTCTTACCCGTGAAGGACGGCAACGGCAGGTGGGGCGTATGCGGCGAAGGCAGGGCCAGGTACAGGAAGAACGGCTTGGAAGCCGCCACGGCTTTGCGCCGCCGAAGGTAGGCTACCGCCGTATCGGCGACGGTGGGAAGCACGTCGATATGCCGGAACCC
Organism: Fibrobacterota bacterium; assembly: GCA_023249635.1. GTDB lineage: Bacteria > Fibrobacterota > Fibrobacteria > UBA11236 > UBA11236 > Chersky-265. The sequence continues at coordinate 9,810 of JAHFCH010000135.1, read as the reverse complement.
GGGCGCGATTTTCCCGGCCCGGAAAAATGCCGGCATGATCCCGGCCGCGATGGTTTCCGTCGGCGCGCGCACCACGCCGTCGGCGAGTAGATACGCGTAATCGTTCATGTCCAGGGACGCGGCGATGCCGAAGTAATAATCGAACCCGACCGACCTGGGTCCATTGGTATAGCCCAGGGCCCAATCCTGCGCATCCCGCCAATCCATTCCCAGGTGCCATTTCCCGATGCACGCGGTGGCGTAGCCTTGCTGCTTGAGCATGGATGCGACCGTCATGCGGCCGGGCTCGATGAGGCGCGGGCTATCGGCACTGAGGACTCCCGACTTGAGGCGGGTGCGCCATGCGTAGCGTCCCGTGAGGATGCCGTAGCGCGTCGGCGTGCATACCGACGAACCCGAATGGGCGTCCGTGAAGCGCATGCCTTCCCGCATCAGCGAGTCCATGGCGGGCGTGGCTATTTTCGAGCGCGGATTATAGGCCGAGACGTCGCCCATCCCCAGATCATCGGCGAGGATGTAGACGATATTGGGCAAAGGCGCCGCCCGGGGCGCCAGCGGGACCAACGTCCCCCAGGCGATTGCGAACCGGACCGCGAAGCGTGCTTTCATCTTTCCCCCACCGACGGAATTGAAATTGAACGCGGAACCCGGCGCGCGCGGGGCCGATTCCCGGGAAAACGTTTTATCCATGCAACGGAACCTGCCGATCGGGAACGCCCGGCCATGGAGGGCCCGGGTAGATTCGGAACATGTACCAGACCGCCTCCGAACCCATGCAAACCGTGTTTATCCGCCACTCGCCAACCTTCGCGCCAACCTTCTCGCCAACCCAATCGCCGTCTCCGCGCCCCGCCACCGTTCCGGCCCGGGATTGGGACTTCCCTCCCGCCGCGCCCGCGCTTTTCCAGGCCGCGGATTTTCGCGCCTTCCTGCGCGACCGGTACAGCGAGTTGCATACCCGGGACGAAGCCTTTTCCTATCGCTATATAGGCGGGCGTATCGGGCTCGATTCGGGGAGCGTGTCCCGCGTGCTCAACCAGAAACGCAAAATCTCGTTCGAGACCGCCTCGCGCCTGGCGGAAGCTTTCGGGCTTGCCGGGCGGGAAATCCCCGTCTTCCGGGCCCTGGTCCTGTATGGCCAATCGGAAAGCGAAGGGGAGCGGGAATTCCATGGGGAACGGTTGTCCGAGGAGAAAGCCCGCGCCGCCGGGCGTTTTATGGGCTAAACGATTTCCACAAAACCTCCAGGGGCGTGCCGGCTCCCGGGGGTATGCTTGCGTAGGGGGGAACCGCTATCCCCCCGCCGGCCGACTAATGCTACAATCCTCCAAAATGACCCTCGACGTGTTCGCCTATTTGGACTACCGTGAATTGCTCCGGCAATGGTACGCCCAGAAGAAAATCGAGAACCCGCGCTTTTCCTACCGCCTGTTGGCGCGCAAGGTGGGCTACAGCTCCGCGGGTTTCTTCACCCTCATCCTGCAGGGCAAGACCAACATCTCCCTGACCATGGCCGACAGCTTCGCCGAAGCCATGAAACTCAAGAAGAAGGAACGCGAGTATTTCCTCGCCCTCATCCTCTTCAACCAGGCCAAGGATCCCACCCAAAAGGAACGGCACCAGAAGAAGCTGGAAAGCTTCACCGCTTTCAAGGTCAAGCACCTGGGTCCCGAGCGCTTCCGCTTCCTTTCCAAATGGTATTACATCGCCGTGCGCGAACTGCTTACCTTCCTGCCCTTCCGCGGCGATCTCAAGGCGCTCGGCGCCATGCTCGAGCCCCCCATCTCGGCAAAGCAGGCCGAAGAGGCCCTGGCCCTGCTGTTGGAACTCGGAATGATCACCAAGACCGCGCAAGGCGGATACGCCCGCGTGGATTCCGTTTTGACCACGGGCTACCAGGCCCGCGCGCCCGAGGTGGAGCAATTCTTCCTGGCCATGCATCAATTGGGCGGCGAAGCGCTTTCGCGTTTCCCCCGGGAAGAACGCAACCTTTCCTGGCTTACGCTTTCCACCACGCGGGCCAAGTACAAGGAGATCATCGAAGAGCTGCGCGCCTTCCGGTTGCGTATCCTGGAAATGGTCGAGAAGGAACCGAAGGAAGAGGTGGTCTACCAGTTCAATTTCGAGATCTTCCCTTTGAGCAAATCCGTGCCGGGGAATAAAAAGTGAATCCGTTGCGCATCGCGCTTTGCCTAATCGCCGCGGGCGGCTTCGCGGCCTGCGGCCTGTTCCAGGAGCCCCAGGCCCGGGGTGGAGGGCTGGAAGGCGAAACCTTGACCTTGCAAGGCCGGGCCGTCTACGCCGACGGCACTCCCGCCGCCGCCGCGGAAATCCGCCTGCGCAGTTCGGACGCCACCGATACGGCCCTGGTCTCAGCCGACGTGATCACCACCACCGACGCCAACGGCGACTACAAGATCGTAGGCGTGCAACCCGGTGACTACTACATCATCACCGAAGCGAAGGACGCCCAGGGTTCCTTCCAGGAGCTCCACGTCGCCCCCGCCGATTCGGTTCCGGTGATTCCCGTGGCGCTCCCGGATACGGTGAAACCCAAAGGCGCGGTGCGCGTGCGCGTCCTTATAGGCGCCGGCCTGGTACGGTTGCCCCCGGGCCTGGTGCAGATGCCCGGCCTGGGAAAGCAATACGGCATCGATTCCACCGGCGTCCTGCTGATCAAGGACGTCCCGCCGGGCGATTACTTCATCCGCGTTACGTATCCCTACTTCGGGCTCATCCATCGCTTGACGCCTTTGCAGGGCAAGGTGAAGGCCGGCGACACTTTGGAAGTGGGCCCGTACACCCTAAGCCCCTTCGCGGACGAGGATCTGTCCACCTGGAAGCATTCCCTGACGGTTACCCTGAACACCAAGCCCACGGGCGCCGACATCGCCCAGAACGTGATCGGGTTCCCGGTCCTGTTGCGCCTGGACACGTCCAACTTCCCTTTCAGCGACGTCACCGAAAGGCTGGACGGATCGGATTTGCGTTTCACCGACGCGCGCGGCAAGCGGCTGGCCTTCGAGATCGAGAACTGGGACGCCCCCGGCAGCAAGGCGCAGATCTGGGTGCGCCTGGATACCGTGTACGGCAACCGCGATGACCAAAGCTTCAATATCCTGTTCGGCAAAGCGGACGTGTTCTCCCCGGCTTCACCCCAGGCCGTGTATGATACCGGCGACGGCGTGAATGCGGCCTGGCATTTCGCCATGTACAACGCGGGAGGCCTGCTTTCCGACGCCACCGTGAACGGCAACCTGCTGCGCATGGGCACCACGCGCAAGGAATCGGGCGTCACGGGGCAGGCCTGGATCGTGCAGCCCGGGGACGAGTTGGGCGCGGAGCCCACGGCTTCCCAAGAGCCCGCTTCGCTTTCCTTGGCCGGGTGGTTCAAGCAGAAAGGCAGCCAATCCCTCGGGCGTCTGGCATGGAAGCATCGCCGCGGCGAGATTGAGGCGGCATACTCCGTCACCTGGCTGGGCGGGGAACGCATCGTGGAGTTCGCCCTGGCCACCGCGGAGACGGGAACCGTGCGCGCGCCCGTGCCGACGGGCAAGGATTGGAACCACTTCGCCGCCGTGTACGACGCCAAGGCCAAGGTCGCCTCGGTCTACGTGAACGGCAAGCTGGCGGCGTCCCTGACCAACCAGGGACCCATCGCCTACCGTACCGCGGGGGATCTGATGCTCGGATCCCAACCAGGCGGGCTCAACGGGTTCAAGGGTTCGCTGGACGAGTTTAGGCTCTATCGCACCGTATGGTCGCCGGCGCGCGCTGCCCTGGAATACCAGAACTCGCGCCCCAACGCGAACTGGGTGATCTTCCCGCCGCATTAGCCCTCCCCATTTACGACCGGCCGATACAGGTGTCGGCCCCTATGCTCCCGAGCCTGACATCGACGGGGGCGGCGGCAGGCTGGGCGGGGGCGCCGACGTCTTTCCGAAAATCTGGTGCATCTTATTGTCGTTGGACGAGGTGTACATCTCCGATTGGGCCTTGACCTGATCGCCATAGGCATCGTACTTCGAGTCGATACGATCGGACTTGGCTTCGATCTTCGCTTCCTTCAAATCGTAGACCCTGTCCTCGTGCTCCGAGGCGCGATCGAGATTGGCCTCGTGCTTGCGCTCCTTGTAGTAGAGCTCGTCGTGGTACACGTCGGCCTCGTTGTCCGAGATGCGGCCGTCGCGGTTGCGGTCCGGGTTCTGCCCGAAATCGGAAGGCCGCCCGCCTCCCGGCTCCTGGGGGTGCCCTGCGGGCGCGTCCGCGGGGCGGCGGGCGGGATCGGGGTTCCCGCCGGCGGCGGGGGTACGGGTCGGGGCGGGCTGATGGGCTCCGGCGGCTGTCACGGGCATGGGATTCTCCTGGTTCTTTCCGGCGCATGCCGGCATGCCACGAAAGTAGGCGGACGCGATCGCGATGCGGCCCGCTGCGCTGCGGCAGCGAGGGGGCGATTACGCGGACCTGCTCCGGCCGCGCGCGAATGGGCGAAGGCCGCGCGCGCGAACCGGGATCCCAGGTACCTCAATGGTTACGGTATCGTGTAAGATACCCAGTGCTGCGCTCGGGGCAGCGCGGAGCGGATCAGGGAAGCGGGGAGAAGACGGCGGGAGAAGCGGCGCGGCCCAGGGCATCTTCGCCTTCCGGTGCCAGCAGCAAGGGCTGGGATGGGAAGGCCCGCAGGGACGCGCCCAGGGGACCCGGAGCGGGACGCGCGCGGGAACGCACTGGAGCTCCCCGGTAGGAGGGTTCTTCGAGGTCCACGCCTTCATCGACCGGAATGCCGAAGTCCGGCACGCCCAGCTTGTCCCACGCGAATTTCTGGATGCGCAGGTTGCGGGTCCAGCCGGAACCGCTGGTGACGGCGGCGTGGTAGACGATCCAATCCTCCGTCCCATCCGGGGATTTCACGAAGGAGCAATGACCCGGCCCGAATACGGTTTCCGTCGGCGAGAAAACCGGCTTGGCGTACTTGGACCAGGCCGCCGAATCCATCGGATCGTCGCCGACCAGGCGCAGCATTCCCAGGCAGTAATAATCTGTCCAACTGGCCGCCCCCGAATACACCAGGAACACGTCGTCGCCGTGGTACAGGGCCTCGGGACCCTCGTTGACCGAAGGCGGGCCGCCGCGTTTTTCCCACGCGTAGTCGGGCCGCGACACCAGCGCGCGATTGCCGGTAAGCGTCCAGGGATTGGCCATGGCCGCGATGTAGATATTCTGGGCCCCGTTCACGGCGCCCTCCCATCCTGACCAGATGAGGTAGTGCTTGCCTTTGAGGGTGAGGATGGACGCGTCGATGGCCCATCGATCCGATGCCACCGCCAGCTTGCCTTTGAAGGTGAACGCGCCCTGTGGATCTTGACTCTGGCCTTCCAGCACGTAGATGCGATGGTTGTCATTGCTGCCGTCGTCGGCCGCTACGTAGATGTACCATTTGCCGTCCAGGTAATGCAGCTCCGGCGCCCATTGCTCTTTGGACCACATGCCGGTATCGGGCGGCGTCCACACCACGGTCTTGGGCGCGCGCGCCAGATCCTGGAGCTTGGCGGCCTTGGCCACGTGCACGCCGCGCTTGCCGACGCCGGTGGCGACCAGGTAGTATGCATCCTTCCAGCGTATGACCCAGGGATCATTGCCGGGACCGATGGGATTGGTAAAGGAGGCCCCGATCACGGCGGGAGCCAGGGCCAGCCAAGCCGATAAACCCAGGGTCCCGAGAGGCATCCGCATACCCTCAATATACCGGCGGATGCGGGGGCGAGACTGTGCGCGAAATGCCGCGAAATAGGCGATTTATGCCAACGATTCCGGTTAAATCCCGCTTCCGGGCCCCGGGGACGCGGGCGCGAAGTCATCCCCCGCATTACCTTGGTCCCATGGCGACGTTTTTTCCCTCCCAGATGGCGGTTTTGGCATTTTCCCTGATCGCCTTGCGACAGGCCCCGGCGCAAACCGCAAGCGCCCGCGTGAAGCTCTGGACCGGGCAACCCCTGTACGTGAACGGCATCAACGTGGCCTGGCGCAACTTCGCGAATGACGTGGGCAACAAGCCCGTGGACGAAGCCTGGTTCCGCTCCATGCTCGACGGCGTCAAGGCGGCGGGCGGTAACTCGGTACGCTGGTGGTTGTTCACCAACGGCGCCAGCGCGCCGGTATTCGGTTCCGACGGCTTGGTCAGCGGCCCGGGCACGGCCACTGTCGCCAACATCCGCAAGGTACTGGATCTGGCCGAAGAGCGGGGCATCGTGGTGAGCCTTTGCCTGCTCTCCTTCGATCTTTTCCAACCGCAAGCGGGCGTAAACGCCGCCAACAACCGCAAGCTTATGACCACGGACGCGGGCATCAAGGCCTTTATCGACAACGCCCTGGTCCCCGTGGCGACGGCCATCGGGAAGCATCGCGGCATCTTGTGTTGGGAGATCTTCAACGAGCCGGAAGGCATGACGGAATTGGGCTGGACACCGGAAAAGGTCTCCATGCGGGACGTGCAGGTGTTCGTGAACCGGGCCGCGGGGTCGATCCATCGCGCGGTCCCCGGCATGATCGTATCCAATGGATCGTGGTCCTTCATCGCTTCGTCCGAAGGCGTGGCCGGGGTCAAGAAGCAATACTATTCGGACCGGGAATTGATCGCCGCCGGCGGGGATGCCCAAGGCACTCTCGACTTCTATATGGTGCACTATTACGACTGGGGCAAAGAGGCCATCTCGCCGTTCCATCATCCCGCCTCGTATTGGAAGCCGGACAAGCCCGTGGTCATCGGCGAATTCGCGGCCAAGGGCCCCTACACCGGCATCGATCCGGTGAAAGCCTACGGGCTATTGCACGAAAACGGCTACGCGGGCGGCCTGTCCTGGATGTACACCGGCGCCGACGGCCTGGGCGGCATCAACGAGGCGAAGGCGGGGATGCAGGCCATCGCCAAGCTGGATCCCGTGGGCGTGACCGTGATTCCGGATTTCCGGGTGAGCTTGGCCGACCTTCCCACCGCCGGTCGGCAAATGTCGCGTGCGGCTCCCGCAGCGGGAATCCTGATCGGGAACGGGATCCGGTTCTTTGGCATCGAGCAAACGGATTTTTTCGCCGCGGATGGCAGAAGTCGACCGGCGATTCCCGGCGGTTCCGGGGCGTGGTCGCCATTCCCAAGCGTTCCCACGCCTTCCAGAGCCATTCCAGCGGACTGAGCCGCGGGACGCGGCCCGCGAATTCACGGCATCCCCGTGGCTTTGCATTCGTCGGCCATGGAGGACATGCTCCCACCTGTCACTTGCTGGACCCGCGAGGATAGATCCCCGCTGGTCAGCTTCCATACGGAAGTCAGGAAACCCGGGTTTTTCATCTCCATGAAGTACCAATACTTCCCTCCCGTCTGATACGTAGTAATGATGTCTCCCGAACACTTGGTGCCAGTGAGTCGGAGGAAAAATCCGGTCAGCGCCCGAACCGCGTCCGGCATCGCCTCCCGGAATCCGGGGCCGCCGCTGTATTGTAATATGCCTGGTATGAATGGGTGGTTTCATGATGCTGTACGCCCACCACTTCCCACCAAACGGTGTAGGTAGTCGGGTGCCTACCCAATCCTGGATCATCTCCTTGTAATGCGCGACGTCTGCGGTAGCGTCGAAATTGAAGGGGATGGGCGGTGCGCACTGGGCTCTCCAGGCCGGATCAATGGAAAACAGCGGGTGTTCTGCGTGCCGGCATAGGCGGTGACGAGGTGGCCATTGATCTTCGCCAAGCCGCCTCGCTGCCATGCCGCACCCCCAGCAGGTACAATTGCCGCGCGTCCGATGGGGCGATGAAGGGCAAGCTATGCTATCCCGCATCCAGCATGTCGCTCATGACCACGGATACCGGCTTGCCGGACACAAGTAGTTCTGAATTGGGCAAGGGCCTCGCTCAAACGGTTCCGTTTCAAACTCCCCAGGTTTTGCAGTTGATATGCATTCAAGAGGAGGTCCAAGCTCCGCTTCTCGCTTCGCGTCATGGAAAGGTGGATGAAACCCAATCCGGCTTTTTCGGGAGTGGCAAGAAAGTTCGGCACGACCAGCATTTCGCGTTGGAAGCAGAAAATAATAGGGCGATGAGACGTATCGATAATCGAAGTCCCCGAAGCCATCGCGGAAGCGGGCGGTTTTATAAGATGGGCGGTACAACTGTTCCGCGAGGTCCAGGACGGATAATGTACTGCCGCAATTTCCAGTCCCATCGTATAGCGGCCTTTCTTGAGGCTACCAAATTTCCCTTATTTGGCGCAGTGGGAAAGTTGCACCAGCGAGGAGGTGGGTAAGCGGTTGCACGATATTCCATCAACTACTCTGATGCGTGCACATCTTCACTTCTCCAGAGTAAATATCAGAATATGAATATGCGGATACCCTCAAAAAACGAAATCTCTTTCCAAACACCTGGTGATAACTTGGCGATTAATCCGCCGTTGCCCGGCAGGGGAACATTTTTACGCCTGGGATCGGTTTCCCCCCGGCCAAGCTGGAATGTCCGAGCTATCGTACGGATGCGGAAGGAACCCCAGCATGCGTACCCAGCTCTTTGCGTCCTCTTTTCGAACCTGGCTGCAGGCCATAATGACAGTAGCGGTCGCCACCGTCGCGGTAACCGCGCAACCTGCGCTGTCAGTGGCATCCTTGCCGATGACCCGGGATGCGTGGATGGAAAGACTGCATCGCGCTCAGGCGGCCGGCTACGATTCCGCCGCGGTCGGGAACCAGGGAGCGCTACGCAAAGGTTTGGCGGCGGGATTGGTCCTGGACTATGCCTGGCACGCGGCCAACCATCCATCTTTGCTAGCTCTGCGCGCCCAAAACTGTTCCGGAGTCTGCCGGTACCTTTCCTACGATCCCAACGGACTCGCGGGCAAGAATATCCTCGCCTCCGAATTCCAGTACCTTACCGAGGGTAGCACTGGTGTTACTTTGGTCTGGGAGTGGTATGCGGACGATTGCCTGGGCGGGAGCGCCAAGGGCGGAGAGCATGGTAAGGCCGCGGTCGCGCAGGCAAAAGCCCTGGGATATCCCGCAGGTTGCGCCATTTATGGAGCCTGTGATTTCGACGTCAGCGCGGCGCAATGGAATGCGGCGGGACGAGCTTATTACCAGGCTTTCGCGAAGGAGCTCCGCAACGCGGGATTCCAACCGGGTATTTATGGTCCTTCCGACGCTTTAAAGTGGGCTGCGGAGGACGGCAGCGTCGATTTCGGCTGGCAGGCAAGCGCCTCATGGTCCTGGTCGGGCGGCAGGAACAGGCAACTCAGCCCATACGCAAACCTTTCGCAGGATGCCGTAGGGCTTACCGTGGACGGGCAAAGCTGCGATCGGAATTCGATCGTCACGGCTTTCTACGGCCAGTACCTCCCCGGGCAATGGCCGCCCCAGGTTTCCCTGGCTTGGCGGAGCGTAAGCATGATCAACCCCGATGGCCGCGCATTCTCCGGCGCGCCGGGGCGAGGCGCGAGGTATGCCATCGCATTTCCTTCCGTACGGCTTCCCCGGAGCGATGATCGATCGGGTTCCTGGGTGTCTGCGAACGGAAGAATGATCGCAGCGCCAATCCCTGCCTGGCGGCGCACTCTACCGGCCCGGGAATAGGTTTTGTTCTGGGATGACCGGCGAGGGCCGAATGCTAGAGGGGGAAGCGTAACTATGGAAAACCGAGCGCGATTGAAATCAGGATCATGGATGATTTCCTGCTTGGCATCGTTGACAATGCACGTGGCCGGAACCCGGGTCGAAGCCTCACCCCTTGTGAACGGGCGCGGGGAAGTCTGCGAGATCGCCGATGTCTCGCAAT
>JAHFCH010000134.1 GCA_023249635.1 Fibrobacterota bacterium | reverse complement strand
CGGAAAACCGGGTAAAATCTAGATAAATCAGGGCGCCTCGGCAGCGTGGCGGGGCGTTCGAAGGCGCGCTACGGGGGCTTCCGCGACTTCGCATTGCTGCGGTCGCGGTAACCACCAAGCGCGTCTTTTTGCCGTCGTCGAGGTGGGGCCCTGTGGATCTGGTCGGCCGAATCCTGGGTAGGGGGTCTCTTGCGCGTGACCAGGTAGCCCGTCGGATACTCCGGCTTTTCACGGGGACGGGGCGGATTAGTGGACGGGGGTCCCGTCGGGAGCGGTGGCGAGGACAGGGCCTTGGAGGGAAAGCAGAGGTTTGCCTTTGTAGGCGACTTGGCTGTTGACGACGGTTAGGGGAGCTTTGTCGAATTCCTTGAGGGTGAGATCGGGCTTGGGCGCGAACGGGGAGTCCGGGAGTTTGATGTCGTCGCCGGGGACGGCTTCTCCGGGGTCGACGGGTGAGAGTTTGCCGCCTTCCGGACCGGCCGCTAGCAGCATGCCTTGGCTTTCTACGCCACGCAGGTTTGCGGCTTTCAGGTTGTAGACAACCACGACCTTGCGGCCGAGCAATTCGGCCGGGGTCAGGTGCTTTTTGAGGCCGGCGCAAATGGTGCGCGCTTCGGTGCCCAGGCCGATTTTCAGGACATAGAGGGCGTCAGCGTTGGGATGATCGGCGACTTCGTTGATCACCGCGACCTTCAGATGCACCAGCGAGAAGGGATCTCCGGCGGGAGCCGCGGCCGATTTCTTGGCGACGGGGGGCGCGTCGCTCGCTTCCACCTGGATGCGCGGGAACAGATTCACGCCTTGGCCGAGGGGCAGGGAATAATCCCAGGCGCCCCAGCGTAGGCCGGTATGCGAAGGCGCGGTGCCCAGGGCGGTCAGGGCCTCTTCCATCTTGGCGGGCATCACGGGATGCAACAGGGAGAAGCCGATGCGCAGGGCCTCGGCGGCATGGTAGAGCACGGCGTTGAGCTTTGCCTTGCCCGCGTCGCCTTCCTTAGCCAGCTTCCAGGGGGCTTTTACCTCCAGGTAACGGTTCACGGAACGGATCAATTGCAGCACGTCCTCGATGGCGAAGGAGAGCTTCAGGGATTTCACCTTGTCCAATACGGAGGTAACCGCGTCGGTCGCGCCTTGCACCAGGGCTTTTTCCTCGTCGCCTTCCGCGGCGACAGGCTGTAGGCGGCTCTCCAACCCGGTCGCGGCCAGTTTCAGGATGCGGCTAAGGCCGTTGCCAACGTCGTTGGCGAGATCGGAATTGATGCGTCCAATCAGCGCGGTTTCGGTGAAGGAGGCGTCCTGGCCCACCACCATTTCCCGGATCAGGAAATAGCGCAGCGCGTCCACGCCGTACTTTTCCTTCATGCCCCAAGGGTCCACCACGTTGCCCGTGGTCTTGCTCATGCGCGCGTTGCCCATCAGCCACCAGCCATGGGCCAGCAGATGCTTGGGAAGCGGGGCGTCGATGGCTTTCAGCAAGGTAGGCCAATACACGGCATGCGTGGTGAGGATATCCTTGCCCAGGATATGGTAATCCGCGGGCCACACGGCTTCGCCGCCGGGGAAAGTCTTGCCGTCCACGGCGGATTGGTAATTGAACAAAGCGTCCACCCACACGTAAGCCACGAAGTCCGGCGCGAAAGGCAGGGTCACGCCCCAGGAGAGGCGCGACTTGGGGCGGCTGATGCAGAGATCCTTGAGCGGTTGCCGCAGGAATCCCAGCACTTCGTTGCGGCGGAAATCCGGCAGGATGAAATCCGGGTTGGCCTCGATATGCCCAATCAGCCAAGCCTGGAAAGAGGACATCTTGAAGAAATAATTCTTCTCGCGGATCTTCTCGACGGGCCGGCCGCTGATGGGATCCTTGCCGTCCACCAGTTCATCTTCGGCGAAGAAACGCTCTTCGCTGGTGGAATACCAGCCTTCATATTCCTCTTCGTAGATCAATCCCTTGTCCCACAGCTTGGTGAAGATGCCTTGCACGAAGGCGATATGCGCGGGATCGGTGGTGCGGATGAACTTGTCGTAGCCGATGTTCATCTGTTTCCAGGCGTCCTTGAAGCGTTCCGCGTACTTGTCGGCATGGGCCTGCGGCGATACGCCGGATTTGTCGGCCGCCTGCTGCACCTTTTGCCCGTGCTCGTCAGTGCCGGTCAGGAAGAAGGTGGCTTCGCCCGCCAGCTTATGGAAGCGCGTGAGCACGTCGGCCAATACCGTGGTATAGGTATGCCCGATATGGGGCTGATCGTTCACGTAGTAGATGGGGGTGGTGACGTAGAAACGGCTGGGCTGGCTCATGGCATAGATCAACTAGAAATTCCGGGATCCGTCAATGAGGCATTCCGGAGCCTGCCGGCACCGGAATGCCTTTAGCGGTTGCTGCGCAACCGCAAGGACAACGCGCCACGCATCACCAGCTTTTGTTTTTGCGCAGCGGGCCGGCGTCGTTGGCGAAGACCATGTCGAGATGGGAGACGGCCCCATCGCTTGGTCGGCGGCCGAATCCGCAAATGTCGTAGAGGAAGAATCCGCGCGCGGCCAGCCAGGTCACCAGCGCATCGGCTTGCGGTTGACCGGGGAGGAAGGAGAAGAGATCCGATTCCAGGATAAGCGCCCCCACCTTCCCGAGCATGTCCCCCATGCCTTCCAGGGCTTCCAACTCGAATCCCTGGATATCCATCTTCACCAGTTCCGGCGTGGGCGCTCCGGCCTTGCGCAGGATGTCCGGAAGGGTGTCAATGGGAATGGCCACCTGCCGGCCTTCGGCCTGGGCCTGCTTATCCTCGTTCTGCAGGAAGGTGGAACCTTTGCGATCGGGCCAGAAGGTGAACAGCTTCTCCGCATGCGCGCGACCCACTCCGCCGATATGCGCATACGCCAGTGGGAACTCGGCGCGCAAGGCTTCCAGTTTCGGGCGCATGCTCTCCTGGGCTTCAACCAGCACCACTTTCGCTTCGGGATAGACACCGAGGAATTCTCGCGCCCATTCCCCTTCGTTGGCGCCGCAATCCACGGCGCACGCAATCGCGTAGCCGCGGCTCCGCACATCTTCCAGAAAGGAGGTCAGGTTCCCGATCGGTCGCGTATCGGAACCGGCGGGCACGGGGCGTAGCCGGCGCAAATCGTAGCCGGCGGCCGCGAACAACGATCGCAACGCGCGCTTCAGCATCGCGGGCGGTTTCCGAAGTCTTGCCAGATTCCCATGCCCAGGCCTAGACGGATACCGAACACGATTACCATGCCAGCACCCCGGATTTGAGCAGCACCCTCGCCAGGCTGGTCCTGTCGATGAAGTCGTGATATTCCTGGGCGTCCATCAGGGCGAAAGTGCCCTGGCGAATCTGCTCCTTGGTCGCTTTCCCGGCCGGGTCGTCGCCGGGGATAAGGCTGGCTTCGTTGTACATGGCCACCAGCCTTCCGCGCGCATCCACGACGATGACGGTTTCGCCTCCGCCGTGTTCCCGCTGGATGCCGTTCCCGGATCGGTTCCGCCAAACCCGGCGGGCCTGAGGACGGCGATCGAAAACCACCAGGGGAATGCTGGCAGGGAATTCCGAGCCGGCCAGGTTGGCGATCACGTCGAACTCGATGCGGTACACGCCTACGATGGAATGCAGGGAATCGGCGCAATCCACGGCGCAGCCGCCCCGCGCTTCCGTGATCGTATCCAGGCGTTGGAAAGCGCTGGAGCGGGCGCGCACCTCGTAGATGCGGTGCCCGTGGGACTTGGCGAGCGCGATGTCGTGATAGAGGTAATCAATGGAGTAGTAGGGCGCGGCCAAGGCGCCACCCGCGCACGCGACCAATACCGTCAGAATCCGCCAGGTACGCAATGCCATAAGCCCACCTTTCCGGTGGACAGCATACCATCGAATCGACCCGGATTCCATTCCCGGTACGCGGCGGAACGGGTATTGGGGAATGTTTAGGGTTCGGAGTCGTCCCCGGCCGCCAAACCGGCCACCGCGCCGATCACCAGCAGGGTGGGGGAGTCGAAACCCAGGTGTGACGTCTCTTCCCCGATACCCCGCAAAGTGGAGACGCATACGCGCTGATCGGGCAGGGTGCCGTTTTGGATGGCCGCGACGGGCGTTTCCGCATCCCAGCCCTGGGCCAGGAAAGCCGGTACGATTTCCGCGAGGCGGTGCAAACCCATCACCAGCACGATGGTATCGGCCCTGGGAATCTCCGTGTTGGTCTCGGAATACGCCATGCCCGACATGACCGCGAAGGAGCGGGCCAATCCACGATGGGTCAGGGGAATACCCGCCCACGCCGGTCCCGCAGTGGTGGAACTCACCCCGGGTACCACGCTCCAGGGAATACCCTGGGCTTCCAGCGCCAGTACTTCTTCCCAGCCGCGTCCGTATACGAAAGGATCTCCGCCTTTGAGCCGCACCACGCGTTTGCCCAGGCGCGCATGCTCGATGAGCTTATCCTCGATTTCCTCTTGCCGCGCCGATTCGAAATGCCCGCGCTTGCCGGCCGCTATCACCAGGCAATCGGGCGGGGCCAGGTGCAACACCTCTTCCGGAATCAAACGATCATGGATGATGACTTCCGCTCTGCGCAAGCTTTCCGCGGCCAGAACGGTAAGCAGGCCGGGATGCCCGGGACCCGCGCCTACCAAGGTCACACCGGGAAGGGTCGGGGTTGCCGGTGAGGTAGCGGCGCTTTCCGCTCCACTATCAGCTGCCGTTGCCGCGCCCTTGACGCCGGCATGCCGCGATGCCGCAGTCTCCAGCATGGCCGCCGCGGCCTCACGCCCGGAATCCTTCCAGGCTGCCAGCAAGGCACGGTAAGGCAGCTGCTCGAGGATTTCCGCCGCGCGTTCCGCGTCCGGGGAAGCTTTGAGGCGGGAGCGGAAAGCGCCCAGCAGTTCCGCCAGACCGGCCACTTCGGACCCGAGCGACTCGGACAAGATCCGTTTCAGATGCCGGGTCAAACCCGGGGCCGCGCCGCCGGTGCTCACGGTCAGGGTAACTTCCCCCTTACGTATCACCCCGGGTACGATGAAGGAGCCCTCGCCAGCGGCGTCCGCCACGTTGCACAGGATGTTCCCGCGCAGGCACAAGGCCGCGATCTCGCGGTTGGCCGCGCTGTCATTGGTGCAGGCGAAAACCAGGTAGCGTCCCAATTCATCCCCGGATTTGAAGGGGCGACGATGCAACTTGAGCGCCGTTTCCAGGCGCTCCACCGAAGGGGAGGGATGGGGATCGACCACGGTCACCTCGGCGCCGCAGCGCAGCAGTTCCGTCAGCTTGCGGGCGGCCACGGGTCCGCCCCCTGCCACCAGTACGGGCTTGCCGCGCAAGTCCACCGCAAGCGGATAGAGGGTCCGGGTCATGGGACAAAGGTAACAATGGGGGAGAGGGAGGGGGGAAAAGCGAAGGGCCGCCCGCGGAGGCGGACAGCCCTAAATGGGAACCCGGAGCGAACCCGGAACGAACCGAAGCGAAAGCTTCGGCTAGGCTTCTTGCAGGGCCGTTACGGCCGCGAACTTCATCAGGTAGAACTTCTTCACGTAATGGGTGAGTGACATGCAGCCAACCACCAGGAAGCCCACGGCGTAGAGGCCGAGGAAGGGGCCTACCAGGTACTTCTGGGCCATGGTGTAATGCACGAAGCCCAGGAAGCAATAGGCGGCCAAGCCGAGCTCGAGCACCGAAGCGATCGGGAACTTCGACTTGTAGACATGCACCATCTTGTCGCCCGCTTTGGGGGTGCGGATGAACGCGCCCTTACGGCCGGAAAGGGCCGACAACACCGCGCGGGTATTGTTCAGCGCAACCCCGACTCCCAGCGCCATCAAGGTGGGCAAGGAGAGGATGCGGCTCTTCCAGTTCTTGCGGGATACCCGTTGGGCCACCAGATACAGGATGGAAGGCGCCAACGAGGAGATGAGAATCAGGACACAGAGTCCCGAAAATGCGGCGGTGCCGACCTTGAAGGGAAACCAGTACAGCAGCGGCAGCGCCAGCAGGGCGGTGAGCAGCATCAGGGGATGGATGGCGTAATGGGTGGTATGCAGCACGCTCTGCAGTTTCACCTTCCAGCTCACGTCGGCGGCCAGCACTTTGGGCAGCAGCTTGACTGCGGTCTGGATGGAGCCTTTGGCCCAGCGGAACTGCTGCGATTTGAAGGCGTTGATGTCCGAGGGCAATTCGGCGGGAACCACCACGTCGTACAGGAACTTCATGCGCCAGCCGTGCAGCTGTGCGCGGTAGGAAAGGTCCATATCCTCGGTAAGGGTATCGCCCTGCCAGCCACCGCTGTTTTCGATGGCGGTCTTGCGCCAGATGCCGGCGGTGCCGTTGAAGTTCATGAACAAGCGTCCCCAGGAACGGGCCGATTGCTCGATAACGAAGTGGCCGTCGATGCCGATGCTCTGAGCCAGGGTCAGGGAGGACTCCTGGGAGTTCAAGTGGCCCCACCGGGCTTGCACCAGGCCTATTTCCTTGTCCATGGAAAGGAAAGGGACGCAGCGCAAGAGGTAGTCGGCCGGGGGCACGAAGTCGGCATCGAAGATGGCGATGAATTCGCCTTTGCAAACCTGCATACCGTCGTTCAAGGCGCCGGCCTTGTAATCGTGGCGGTTGGTGCGGTGAATCAGAACGATATCGTGACCTTTAGCACGCATTTCATCCACAAACTGGGCGGAAAGCTTCTCGGAGCCGTCGGTCGAGTCGTCGAGTACCTGGATTTCATGGCGATCCTTCGGGTATTCCATGGCGCAAACCGAGCGGATCAGGCGCTCAATGACATTGGCTTCGTTGTATACCGGCAACTGGGTGGTAACCATGGGCAGCTTCTCCATGCCCCCTTCCGCGTAGAATCGGCGGATTTTGCGCCGGTCATACACCCCTTCCTTACGCTTATTCTTCAAGAACAGGGCCAAGAGCCAGTAACAATTAATGCCATAAGTGAAGAGCCCCACTGAGGCTATGGCATACAGGCCAAACATGGCATAGATGATTGGTGAAGGCATCTTATCGTATTCCCAGATGATTAAGTGGTTCCAGATGTGTTACCCGGCTGAAGGCCTCGAGGGTGTCGACATCGGAAAAAGCGTCCCGCGAAATGTAACTTAAAGTTCGGAATTTTAGAATATTTGAGAGGGAGGACTCCCTTTCGGACGGTGTGAATAGTAATCTCCCGCCTCCACGGGTCCAAGTCAGGGGACCCATCGTCCCTCGTCGTCAAAAGATGAAATTACGGAATCTTTTGAATTTTGCGGGCACGGTAAGCCGATTACAACGACCTTCTCCGCATTATTCCTAAGCGCGTCGATACGCATTCCCTCTTCATCCCGGACTATTCCGGACCGGGCGGGAATTTAGGTAATCAACGGGTCACGGGGAAACGGAACTGCAGGTACCGGGGAGGCTGGTGACGCTAAATTTTTCGCGGGGAAAAGAAAACGGCGCCCGTGGGGGGCCGCGCTGTTAGCGCGGCTTGGCGCCGTTCTCCCTAGCCTGTCGTTTAGCCTAGTGTACGGTGCCGCGCGGCTTTTTGGTGGGGAAGGGCACCAAATGCGGCTGGCTCAAGGCGTATTCCTCGAACTGCATCTCGTAATCGGACCATTTATGGTAGCTCGGCGAATGGTCCATGGGCTTGCGGCCCGCGGCCATCATCTTCTGGAAATGACGGCGCTTATAATCCGTGCGATGCAGCTCGCAGTACATGGGATAGATGTTATGGTCGGGATAGATGGTAAAAGTGTAATCGCGGCCGCATTCGGGCAGCGAGCAGCACATCGTCTTCTGGATCGGCTGGATTTCATCCGGCTCGATCACGAGGTTGCTGTCCTCCGGCTTGGGGGCTTCCTTGGGCACGAACCTTTCCGCGCGGCTCTTGCGAGTACGGTGGTCTATGCAATAGAGGCTCGTGGGCGATCCCTCGAACTTCTTGTTGCAGGCCGGATGTTTGCAGGAGCGTATCTCCTTGCGGACCCGGCTACCATTGTTCATTCCCTGGCCAAAGGACCGGGTGACTTCGATGACATGCGCTTGCTTTTCCATAGTTGCGTGGCTCTCCCTACGAACATTATCGGAGGCGGCAGGGGAAAGCTTTAGCAGTAAAGTGATACTTAAAGCGTTGAAATCACTATGGTTTGCAAAGAAACCCAAGGAGGTATTTGAGGATCTTCCTATATTTCGCCCATGCCAGCCGAAGCCATGCCCGGAGCCGGACCGGAAGAGCGGGTAGGGGAGGAATACGATCCCCAGGCCCATATCGCCCGCCTCAAGCCTGGCGTGGTCCTGCTCGCGCGGGACATGTCCGATCCCAACTTCAACGCTACCGCGGTTCTCATCTGCCAGCACGGCAGCGAAGGCTCGTACGGGCTCGTACTTAATCGCCCTTCGCATATGCCGCTCTCCGAAGTGTTCGACAAGCCGCCGGCATGGGCCGGGGACGTATCGCGTCGCCAGCGTATCTATATCGGCGGCCCCGTGCAGCCGGAGGAATTGCAAATCCTGCAGGTGACCACCGAACCGGTTCCCGGGTCGTATCTGGTGGGGCCGGAAGTCTATCTGGGCGGGTACTGGGGCGACCTGAAGGATATCCTGGAGCTCGATCCGAAAACCGTGCGCTTGTTCCTGGGTTACTCCGGCTGGGGCGCCGAGCAGCTCGCGCGCGAAGTGCAGATGCAGGCCTGGGAAGTCTGGAACGTCGATGTGAAGCGCCTTTTATTGGGGCCCGAAGAGGCCTGGCTGGGCGGTCTGGACCAGATCAAAACATTTCTGGCTTCGCTGCGTTAGCCTTCAGGATTTGTCACAAATCGTCGGGCGTTTGGCGTCGGGCGTCGGGCGTTGAAGAGAGTCTCTCTCGAACAACGTTCCCGATTTTAGCGCCCGACGCCCGACGCCCGACGCCCGACCTTGCGAAATTCACCAGTGGCTAGCCCTCCGCCCCCCGAAAAACAGGTGACTATTTCGAAATTCTTCTTATTTTTCCCGATGATGGCTGACTCCACCAGTCCAACCATTTCCAAACGCAGGTAAGGCTATTCCAAGCGGATATTCCGCGGCCTCCCCTGCGAAGGGGTGAGGTGGCGGCCATTGGACGTTTTTATGAATTCAGACAGGAAGAGACCATGAAGGTTCCAGGATTTCCCGTGAATGAAGGCTTGTACGACAGCGCGTTCGAGCATGACGCCTGCGGCGTGGGTTTCGTCGTCCATATCAAGGGCAAGAAATCCCACGACATCGTGGCCAAGGGCATCCAGTTGTTGGTCAACCTGGAGCATCGCGGCGCCTCAGGCGCTGAAAAGAATTCCGGCGACGGCGCCGGCATCATCACCCAGATGCCCCATGCCTTCTTCCTGAAGAAATGCACCGCCCTGGGCATTACCCTGCCCCAGCCCGGCGAATACGGCGTAGGCCAGTTGTTCCTTCCCAAGAACGAGGAGCAGCGCAAGGAGATCGTCAAGCTGTTCACGCGCTGCGTCGACGAGAGCGGCCAGCAGATCCTGGGCTGGCGTCTGGTCGACACCAATAATTCCGAGTTGGGCGAATCGGTCAAGAGCACGGAACCGGCCCATTGGCAGGTCTTCATCAAGCGCGGCAAGAACGCCAAGGATCCGGAAGCCTTCGAACGGAAGCTGTACGTCATCCGTAAGTATGCCGAACGCGTCATCCGCGACAGCAAGGAGCCCGGCAGCGAGCAGTTCTATGTCGGCTCGCTTTCCCACAAGACCATCGTATACAAGGGCCTGTTCCTCTCGCCCCAGGTACTCACCTATTTCCCGGATCTTTCCGACGAGAGCTACGAGTCGGCGCTGGCCCTGGTCCATAGCCGCTTCTCGACCAATACCTTTCCGACCTGGCCGCTGGCGCATCCGTTCCGCTACATCGCCCATAACGGCGAAATCAACACCCTGCGCGGCAACGAGAACTGGATGAAGTCGCGCGAGTCGTTGCTCAAGTCCAAGCTCTTTTCGCCGGACGAGATCAAGAAGCTCCTGCCCATCATCGACGAGAAGGGTTCCGATTCGGCCAAGCTCGACAACGTGATCGAGTTGCTCGTCATGTCGGGCCGTTCGCTGCCCCATGTCATGATGATGATGATTCCGGAAGCCTGGGAAAAGGATCCGGAGATGAGCCCGGAGAAGAAGGCCTTCTACGAATACCACGGCACCTTGATGGAACCGTGGGACGGCCCCGCCTCGGTCGCCTTTACCGATGGCCACGTCATTGGCGCCACCCTGGACCGCAATGGCTTGCGCCCCTCGCGCTACCAGCTCAGCGAGGACGATATCCTGGTGATGGCTTCGGAAGCCGGCGTCATCGAATTCCCGGCCGACAAGATCAAACTGAAGGGCCGCCTGCAGCCCGGCCGCATGTTCGTGGTCTCCCTCGAGGAAGGCCGCATCATCCCGGACGACGAGATCAAGCACCGGGTAGCGACGCGCAAGCCGTACGCCAAGTGGCTCGCCAAGAACAAGATCGAAATCGTGAATCTCAAGCCGCCCCGCGAAATCCGCCAGCCGGATCCGGATACGGTGCTCAAGCGCCAGAAGACCTTCGGCTATTCGCTGGAAGATCTGCGCATCCTCATGGCCCCCATGGTCAACAGCGGCGAAGAAGCGCTGGGCTCGATGGGTAACGACGCCCCCTTGGCCGTGCTCTCGGACAAGTCGCGCAACCTGTTCGACTATTTCCATCAGCTTTTCGCCCAGGTGACCAATCCCCCGATCGACAAGGATCGCGAAGAGATGGTCATGTCCCTGACCTCCTTCGTAGGCAAGGAAGACAACCTGCTGGACGAAACGGACAAGCATTGCCGCGTCATCGAGCTGCCGCAGCCGGTCTTGACCAATGATGATCTGGAGCGCCTGCGCTGGGTGGACAAGAACCATTTCCAGGCCCGCACCATCCCTATCGTATTCAAGGCGGCCACGGGCGAAAACCGCATGGCCAACGCCCTGGAGCGCATCCGCCGCCAGGCTTCGGAAGCGGTCCAGGAAGGCTATAACGTCATCGTCCTTTCGGACAAGCCCATCGATTCCGATCACGCGCCGATTCCTTCGCTGCTGGCCGTCGCGGCCGTGCATCATCACCTTATCCGCGAGGGAACCCGTTCCCAGTGCGGCATCATCATCGAAACCGGCGAGGCCCGCGAGGTGCATCACTTCGCCTTGCTGCTGGGCTACGGCGCCAGCGCCATCAATCCCTACCTGGCTTTCGAGACCATTGAGGACATGCGCCGCCGGCGCCTGCTCAAAGAAGGCCTCACCTCGGAGAAGGCGCAGCAGCTGTTGATCAAGTCGGTCAACAAGGGTCTGCTCAAGGTCATTTCCAAGATGGGCATCTCTACCATCCAATCTTATATCGGCGCGCAAATCTTCGAAGCCGTGGGCCTGCATACCGACGTGGTGGACGAATACTTCACGGGCACCGTGTCGCGCCTCAGCGGCGTGGACATGTCCACCATCGAAGAAGAGACTCTGCTCCGCCATCGTTTCGCCTATCCGGAAACCACGGAAGAAGAAGTCCCCGAACTCGAAGTGGGCGGCCAGTACCAGTGGCGCCAGCGCGGCGAACGCCACATGTTCAATCCGGACACCATCCACAAGCTGCAGCACAGCTCGCGGACCAACGATTACAAGGCCTTCAAGGAATACACCAAGCTAATCGACGATCAGGCCAAAAACCTGTACACCATCCGCGGGCTGCTGGAGTTCAAGGACATCCAGCCCATCCCGATCGAGTACGTCGAGCCCGTGGAGAGCATCCTCAAGCGCTTCGCTTCCGGGGCCATGTCCTTCGGATCGATCTCGTGGGAAGCCCATACCACCCTGGCCATCGCCATGAACCGCATCGGCGGCAAGAGCAATACCGGCGAGGGCGGGGAAGACGCATCGCGCTACAAGCCGCTCCCGAACGGGGACAGCATGCGCTCGGCCATCAAGCAGGTGGCCTCGGGACGTTTCGGCGTCACCAGCAACTACCTGGTGAATGCCGACGAATTGCAGATCAAGATGGCCCAGGGCGCCAAGCCCGGCGAGGGCGGCCAGCTTCCGGGCTGGAAGGTCGACAAGTTCATCGCCAAGACCCGGCATTCGACGCCGGGCGTGGGCTTGATTTCGCCGCCGCCGCACCATGACATCTATTCCATCGAGGATTTGGCGCAGCTGATCTACGATCTCAAGAACAGCAACGACAAGGCCCGCATCTCCGTCAAGCTCGTCGCCGAAGTGGGCGTGGGCACGGTTGCGGCCGGCGTGGCCAAGGCGCATTCCGACGTGATCCTCATCGCCGGCTATGACGGCGGCACCGGGGCCAGCCCTCTCACTTCCATCAAGCATGCCGGCATGCCTTGGGAGTTGGGCCTTTCCGAAGCCCATCAGGTGCTGATGAAGAATGGTCTCCGCAGCCGCGTGGTCCTCCAGACCGACGGTCAGCTCCGCACCGGCCGCGACATCGCCATCGCCGCCCTGCTGGGCGCCGAGGAATGGGGCGTCGCCACCGCGGGCCTGGTGGTGCTCGGTTGCATCATGATGCGCAAGTGCCATCTGAATACCTGCCCGGTCGGCGTGGCCACCCAGGATCCGGATCTGCGCAAGCTTTTCAACGGCGAAGCCGATCATGTGGTGAATTTCTACCGCCACCTCGCCCAGGATTTGCGCGAGCACATGGCCATGCTCGGCTTCCGCACCGTCAACGAGATGGTGGGCCGCGTGGACAAGCTCGCGCCCAAGCGCGACGTGAAGCATTGGAAGGCCAAGCAGCTCGATCTCAACAAGCTGCTCTACAACATGGCCGACACGCATAAGGGCATGGGCACCTTCTGCTGCGAACGCCAGGATCATGGCCTCGAGAAGGCGCTGGATTGGAAGCTGATGGAAGCAGCCAAGCCCGCGTTGGAAGAAGGCAAGAAGGTCAAGGGCGAATTCGCCATCCGCAACGTCAATCGCACGGTGGGCACCATCCTATCGTCGAATATCTCTCGCCGCTACGGCGAAGACGCGTTGCTGGAAGACACCATCCACTTCAAGTTCAACGGCTCGGCCGGGCAGTCCTTCGGTGCGTTCGCGGCCAAGGGCGTGACCTTCGAATTGGAAGGCGAAGCCAACGACTATTTCGGCAAGGGCCTGTCGGGCGCCAAGCTCATCCTGTATCCGCCCCGGACGTCCAAGTTCATCGCCCGCGAGAACGTCATCATCGGCAACGTGAGCTTCTACGGGGCCACGGGCGGCGAAGCCTACGTGCGCGGCATGGCGGGCGAACGCTTCTGCGTGCGCAACTCCGGCGCCAAGGTGGTGGTGGAATCCTGCGGCGACCACGGCGTGGAATACATGACCGGCGGCCGCGTGGTGGTACTGGGAGAGATCGGGCGCAACTTCGCGGCCGGCATGAGCGGCGGCGTCGCCTACCTCTGGGATCCGAACCAGAAGGCGGCCGCCCGCGTGAACAAGGAAATGGTGGACCTGGAAGAGGTGACCGAGGCCGAAGAGGCCATCGCCCTGAAGGGAATGATCGAAAAGCATCTGGAGTACACGGGCAGCGGCTCGGCCAAGGAAATCCTGGCCGACTGGAAAAACAACCTCGGGAAGTTCCTGAAGGTGATGCCCCGCGACTTCAAGCGCGCCATGGCCGACCTGGCCATGGAAAAAGACGCGGGCCAATCGGCCCCGACACAAGGCGTAGGGGCCCCCGGGGCCTCCGGCGCCGTAGCCGAGGATTTGGCCGCGCCCAACGTCAAGATCGTGAATGCGCCGAAAGCGAAGGTATAAGGGACATGGGAAAGATTACCGGTTTCAAGGAATTCGAACGCAAGACCCCTAGCTACCTGGCGGTCCAGGATCGTACCAAGAACTACGGCGAATTCGTGGTTCCCCTGGCGAAAGAGGAAGTCGAACAGCAAGGCGCGCGTTGCATGGATTGCGGCGTGCCCTTCTGCCATACCGGCTGCCCGCTCGGCAACATCATCCCCGATTTCAACGATCAGGTGTATAACGCCAAGTGGCAGGGCGCGCTCAAGTCGCTGCTCTCCACCAACAATTTCCCCGAGTTCACCGGCCGCATCTGCCCGGCTCCCTGCGAGTCGGCTTGCGTGCTCGGCATCAACAAGCCCCCGGTGACCATCAAGAACATCGAAGTCAGCATCATCGACTACGCCTACTCCCAGGGCTGGATCGTGCCGCAACCGCCGGCCTTCCGCACCGAGAAGCGCGTGGCCGTGGTAGGCTCCGGGCCCGCGGGCCTGGCCGTCGCCGACCAATTGAACAAGGCCGGCCATCTGGTCACCGTGTTCGAGCGCGCCGACCGCATCGGCGGATTGCTGCGCTACGGCATCCCGGACTTCAAGCTGGGCAAGAACCACGTGCAGAAGCGCGTCGACATCATGGAGAAGGAAGGCATCCGCTTCATGACCAACGCCGAAGTGGGCGTCAACGTTCCCCTCGCGGAGCTGAAGCAGAACTTCGACGCCATCGTGCTGACCATCGGATCGACCTCGCCGCGCGACCTGCCCATCCCGGGCCGTGACGCCGTGGGCGTATACCCCGCCATGCATTTCCTCACGCAGAACAACAAGCGCGTGGCCGGCGACGTCATCCCCAAGGATGTCGAGCTGTTGGCCACCGGCAAGAACGTAGTCGTCATCGGCGGCGGCGATACCGGTTCCGACTGCGTTGGCACTTCCATCCGCCACGGCGCGGCCTCGGTGACCCAGATCGAATTGTTGCCCAAGCCGCCCCCCGGCCGCACGGTGGAAACCGCCTGGCCGGCGCATCCCGGTCCCCGTATGTTCTCGACCTCTTCGTCGCAAGGCGAAGGCTGCCAGCGCGACTGGTCCGTCCAGTCCAAGGAATTCGTCAAGGACGAGAACGGCAATCTCAAGGGCATCAACTGCATCCGCCTGGAATGGAAGGGCGGCAAGCCCTCCGAAATCCCGGGCTCCGAGTTCTTCATGAAGGCCGAGCTGGTGCTGTTGGCCATGGGCTTCCTGTTCCCGGAGACCAAGAACTTCGTGGATCAATTGGGCGTGGAAAAGGACGAGCGCGGCAACATCAAGGCCAACGCCAAGTACCAGACCAACGTCGAGGCCGTCTATGCCGCCGGCGACTCCCGTCGCGGGCAGTCCCTGGTCGTGTGGGCCATCTCCGAAGGCCGCGAATGCGCGCGCCATGTGGATGAGTTCCTCACCGGCGCGTCGTCGATGTTGCAGTCGAAGAACCGGTCCTTGACGGAAGTGTCGGCGTAGAGCCGGCGCGAGCGCGCGGCTCAATTTCGCGGCTTGTGACTTTAACGGCCCGAGGTTTAAGGTTTAAGGTCTAAGGGAAGAAAACACCTCCCCTTGCTCCTTAAACCTTAGACCTTAAACCTTTTTTCTTCCCTCCCCCCCGTATTCACCCCGTTTCCGTTGTCCGCCGGACACCACCGGAACATAGCGTCCCGGACTGCGCGGGGCTCCAGGCGGTATATTGGCCACAGGGACACGTCATGGGAAGCAACGTACCGCGGAGGTAACATGATCGGATATCGCATCGCATTGGCCATGGCCGCAACCCTGCCGGCCCTCGTATCCGCCCGCATGGTCCAACACGGCCGCCTCGTCAACCAGCTTCCCTTGGCCCCGGAGGAACGCTCCGCCCTGGCGAAGTCTTCCGCGGGCGCCGCTGCCCATTACTGGCCCCATCCCACCGGCATCCGCACCTGCGCGGCCCTGCTTGTCGATTTCTCCGACTCGCCCGCCGAATATACCACCGCCGAAGTCGACTCCGTGCTGAATCAACCGGGCTACTCGCGCTACGGCAACAAGGGTTCGGTGCGCGACTTCTACCTGGACTTCACCCGCGGCAAGTTGGACCTGCATTACAAGGTGTTCGGCTATTACCGCGCCGCCAAAACCAAAACCTATTACGAGAACGTCGGCAACTACGCGGGCGGCGACGAGCTCATGGACGAGGTCATCAAGGCCTTCAACGCCACCGTCGACTATACGGCCTTCGGCACGGCGGGGGAGTCCGCGATCAATTCCATCGCCATCCTTTACGCCGGGCAGGAGCATGACGGCGATTTATGGGGCACCACCACCTGGAGCGACGCCAAGGTGGATGGGCGCACCGCGGGCCGCGGTTACTGGGCATCCATCGGCCATGGGACCATGGAAATCGCGACCTTCAGCCATGAGATGGGGCACATGCTTTTCGATTGGCCCGATCTCTACAACGTGCCCAAGGCCGCGGGCGGCGTGGACGCGCACAGCCTCATGGGATCGTACGCCGACGTGCACAACCCCATTCCGCCCGACGAAACCCTGCAGGCAGATCAAGGTTGGATCGACGTGGTCGATCTAGCCGCCGCGAGCAACGGCCTGTTTCCCGCCATCGCCAATGCCGATAAGGTTTATCGGCTTACCAATCCGGCCCACGCCGACGAGAGCTTTTACGTGGTCAACCGCAAGAACACGGCCCGTTGGGGATCGTTGGATGGCCGCGGCATGCTCATCTTCCATTTCGACATGGCCTGGAACGAAAGCAATAATCAGAACCAGGCCGCGGTTACCTTGGTACAGGACCTGGGCGCCATCAAGCCGCCCAGCAACTGGGCCGAGCCGGGCTGGTACTTCTACAAAACCAACATGCCCGAGTTCTCCTACGCCAAGCAGGCCGCCTGGAACGATTGGCACGCGGGCGGACGTTCCGGCATCCGCCTGCACTCCATCAGCGCGTTGGCCGATACCATGACTTTCTCCATGGGAGATATCAGCGTAGGCCTGGGAGAAAAGCGTAAGGGCGCGCCGGGTGCGCAAAGCGCAGCCGCGGGTGCGCACAGCGCGGTCGCCGGGGCGAGCAAAGGACTCGGTCGCTTCTTCGTGAACGGGAGCCTGCGCAGGCTTTAGCCGGGCTTCAAGGCAAACGGGCCAGGTAGTATAGCCACTCGTCGGAACACGCGTCCGTGTCTCCGGCGGGCAATTCGCGGCCGTCCAGGCCGAATATCTTCACATCCATGAATCCCAAGGCCCGCAACTGTCCCGCCTGCTCCGAGGGCCTCACGTAAAAGGTGCGCAATCGGAAGCGGCAGCCGTCGTCGTGGATTACCGCGTACGCGCCCTGCCTCAGTTTGCGCATATCCCCGTTGAGCAGACGTAGGGCGGCCCGACGGAAAACGGGTCGCCACCCTCCCGGCGCTCCCGCAGGCCGCGGCAGGCCCAGGCTCATCAGGTTATGCGACGAAAAGCATACCCAGGCGCCCGGCGCGGCCAGACGCCGTAATTCCCTTAGGGCCCGATGGCGATCCTCGTGCCCGATATAATCCAGCCCGTTATAGCTGAACAGGATCAAATCGAAGCCGGCGTCGCTGCACCCGTGCAAGTCGCGCGCGTCGCCCACCGCGAAGCCGATGTTGCTGGGCGGATCCGGGAAGCGGCGGCGGCAGCCCTCGATCATGGCCGCCGAGTAATCCACTCCCAGGTAGCTTTTCACGCGATGGGCGAAATGCACCGTGGTGCGTCCGCCGCCCACCCCCAAATCGAGCATGCGCAGGCGCGGAAGCGATTCTTCCAAGCGCTGGATCAACTGTGCCTCGGCCGGGAACAGCTCGACCATGGTCGTGTATACGCCGGCTACGGAACCGGATTCGTATACCCGCTGGTTGCCACGGGATTGCTTGGCGCTCAGGGACGGCATTACCCCCTGATTTTACCTTCATTTGTAAGGCCGAGGGAAGGCCGGGCTGCCGCTGGCCTGCAGCCCAAGGCGGACGGGGGCTGTAGGGTTTTCGCTCCTGAGCGGCGCCGGGCCGTCAAGCCGTATCGCGCGAGTTGAAAAAACTGCAAGTGCCCAAGCGCGAAAACGCTATAAGCCCGTGAAAATCCCCAAGTAGTGCATTTTGTCCAAAGCCTTTTTCCCGACCTTGGCCTTTGGGCTGGCCGGGTGGCCATGCCAGCCCCAGAATGGTTGCATCATGCCTATGGATGGCGTAACTCCCTCCCTGAACCCGGCCGAAGAAATCAGCACCTTTTGCCCGGTGCGGATGTACCTCGCGAACCGGCGCTTTGACGGGTTGCTGGATACCTTGGATCCCAAGGGCGGCTCGTTCTACGTGCTCACGGATCAGGATTTCCCCCTGGCCGGTACGCGGCAGCGCAATAACCTCGAGATGGAATCGCGCCTGGAACTCGCTTTCGGATCCTCCGAGAGCGAATTGCGCATCCCTTGCCGCGTGCGCGGCATCCGCATCGACGAAGACGGCCTCTTCATGTACGTGGGCGTGGATTTCCTGTTGGAACAGGATCTCGAGCGCCGCCGTTTGGACGATTTCATCGCGTCGCTCTGGTAAAAGGGAAGTAAGCGGAAAGTACCCCGAAGGTAAGCGGATAAAGCGCCCCTCCCCGATAATCCGGCCCATTACCCCGCAAGGCCGCCTGCGCCATCCGCCCCCCCGCGCTACATTCCGGGGACAGGGTGCCTGGGGGGTGGGAGTGTTCCTTA
>JAHFCH010000133.1 GCA_023249635.1 Fibrobacterota bacterium | reverse complement strand
CGTCGCGTCCCCGAACGCCCCGTCCCAGGATTTTTTCACCACTTGGACATGGACTCCGGTCTTGGCCTGATACGCCTGACACAGGTCGGCCAACGCATCGGAAGGCCGCCATTCGGCCCACAGGATTTTGATCTCCGTGGGCGACTCGGAACGGCCGCAAGACGCAAAGAGGAATGCCGCCCCGAGGACCAGGGCCGATGCGAAAGAAAGTGCCGGTTTGGGGGCCGGTGGGGGCGTAGATCTTCCCATGGGGAGGCCCCTTAATATAATCCGGGAATTGGGAAGGCCCGTCAGGCTTTTTACAGACCTGGGGGCAATGAGCCCACAGGTCCGGGGTTTAGGTCATTGAACTCAGATGCCCCAAGAGAGCTGGGTCATCCAATACCAGTCACTCTTGGAAACCGTGACTTCATTATGGTCGAACTGCGGACCGTAGAAGTACCGGGACGATACCATGCGCATATGATCGTTGGCCGCTTGGGCCGAGAAGGTGATGTAACTGCCGATCTTTTTCTGGACCAGGATGCTCCACTTCAGGTCATCCTTGGTCGCGAGATCGTTCCAATCCTTTTTGGAAGCCACGGTATCCGAAGCCGTCGGGAAAATCGGAAGGGGGATGGCATCGTTCGCGATTTGCGAGGTGTTGTTCAGCCAGGGAGACTTGTACTGTTCGACCTGGACCGAGATCAAATCGAGAAAGTGGAAACCCGGCAGATTTATCCCGAACATCATGGGCATGCGCTCGGAAATTTTCTCGTAGAATACCGGATAGTTTTTGAAGCCGAGAATCGCGACTTCGGTGTAGAGCTTTAGGTCCTGCGGTCCGAACATGTCCGATTGGAAAAGCTTTTTGAGATCCAGGCTGGCACGGGCCATACCCAGGATTCCCGCATTGGTATAGTACTCGACCTTGGGCGGGGCAGGGGTGCGTGCCGGATCCATCAACGAGTCCACCAAGTCGTATTGCGCCTGGAAAACCGCCGCTTTGACGCTATCAGGCGCGGTTTTCTTCTTGTTATAGAATTGTACCTGGTAGTCGTAATAGTTGAGGTTGGTAGAATACCCTTTTCCGCCCACTTTGAAATAACCGTTGGTCGGATCATGAGGCGAGGTGCGCGAAGGTTTCACTTGGATAAGACGCTTGAAATTCACGCCAGCGCCCAAATCCAGAAGGCCGCCGGCGATAGAATAGCTGGCGATCGCGCCCACCGACCAATCGTATAGCGGAGCCAGATTCGTCTCGGTGGTCAGCAACAGGTCGGCGCGGAAATCCCCGAAGTGGAAGCTGGATTTCAGCCCCTGGAGATTGGCCGCGGCGCTGTTGACGAGGACATAACCTCCGGTCACCGTGTATGCCGGATAGGCCCCCGAACGGTACAGGTATTCGCCAAGGTTATTGGCATCGCCGTTATACTTGTACATGAACATTCCCGCGCCAAGCGTAATCTCAGGATCCGCGGGTTCGCCGAAATGGTAGTCGGCCATGGCCTTGGTCGGACCAATGAAGAAGCCCTTACGCTGGCTGCCGTAGAAACCGGGATTGACTTGCTCGGGCTTGCGGAATTCGAAAACGCCGCCGAGGCCACCGGTCAAGAATAGACGATCGTTGATAACGGCTTCTTTGGTGAGGAAGGCGCCGAAATGATCGATCCAATCATAGGTCCAGACCTCGCCGACCTGGCCGGGGCCGATTTTATAGATGCCCTTTCCCAACTGGCCGAACTCCTGCAGGGCGCCGATTGCGAGGGGCTTGGATTCGATCTTGGGCTCATCTTCGGCGAATGCGGCGATGGCGGCCAACCCGATATATGCTGCGAATGCGATGGGTGACTTCTTCATTACCGTTTCCCTCTAGATATTCCATCCGAGCTGGAACATCCAATACCAGCTCGAAGACTTGTGGAGAACCTCGTTCGGCTCGAAGCGGCTGCCATAGAACCAATCAGTGCCGATGGTGCGCAGGTGATCGCGCGCTACCTGGGCGTTCGCGGTCATCGCGCCCAGGAAACGCTTTTTCATCACGATGGACCAGGCATAGTTGTCCTTTTTGGTCAGATCATTCCATTCCTTCTGGGAGAAATGGGAATCCTCGGGAAGGTAGGGGATTGTCCAGTTCTTCTCTCCGAGGGTGTAAGTGTTGTTCAGGTTCGGGGAATTGAAATACTCCCATTGTACGGCAACCAGATCGAGTAGATGGAAAGTCGGAAAGTTAAAGCCAAGCATGATGGGCATGCGTTCAGACATCTTCTCGTAAAAGATCGGGTAGTTATGGGTGCCGAGGACCGCGATCTCGCCGTAAAGCCTCAGATCCTGATCCGAGAACGCGTCTGAACCTATGATTTTTTTGAAATCGAGACTTGCACGCGCCATGAGCATGATGCCTGCAGGCGTATAGTACTTCGCCCCAGGGACCCTTCCAGTGGAATCCAGCCACGGCCCGCCCTTCTTCAGGGAGTCGTTGGCGATAGCGGCAAGCGCTACACTTTTGACCATGAGGGCATTACCGATGGCGGAATCCGCCGGGGTATTCTTCGCGAAAGCCTTATCCGCCTGCCCCGACAGGAAGGTGGCCGGATGGCTGTAGTAAGCCTGCTGGCCTGAGTAAGTCACTCCATTCTTGACGAAGTAGGAATTCTCAAGCTCTTCGACAGAGGTCTTTTCCGACTTCACCTGGATCAGCCTCTTGAAATTCACACCGGCGCCCAGGTCCAGCAATCCATCCGCAATCTTGTAATCGGCAACGATCCCGAGGGACCAGTCATACAGCGGAGGTAA
Source organism: Fibrobacterota bacterium (assembly GCA_023249635.1). Classification (GTDB taxonomy): domain Bacteria; phylum Fibrobacterota; class Fibrobacteria; order UBA11236; family UBA11236; genus Chersky-265. Next base: position 15,743 of record JAHFCH010000133.1, on the reverse strand, counting down.
ACCGGTTTCGGTAGCCAATATCATGTCTACGTTGAGATTCCCCATGTGCATGCTGCCCTGGAATCCCTGCATTACGGTGAATTGATCCCCGATCACGGTGAGGCCGCCGTTTCCACCCGTCATGAAGGACGTAGGATACGGGTTCGCGCGGAATAGATAATCGCCGAGATCGTTCGCGTCGGGATTATAGCGGTACGGGAACATACCTCCGCCCAAGCTGAAGTTTCCCTCCATCCCTCCGAAGTGGTACATCGCCTTTGCGATGGACGGGCCGATGTAGAAAAGCTTGTACTGGCTGCCACCGAACTCTTCACCGGATTTTTCCGGCTTCGGGAATTCGAAAATGCCGCCCAAACCGCCCTGCAACTGAAGCCGATCATTGATCAGCGCCTCTTGCACCAGGAAGGTCCCGAAATGATCGATCCACTCGTCTTTCATGAGCTTGATCGGAGTCGATCCAAGCAGGCCGGAGTGGATCATACCGAATTCCTGCAACCCGCCGAAATGCAGAGGTTGCATTTTCACGTCTACGCCTTCTGCCGCACTTGCGTTGCCTGCCAGAACGGCGGCGGCAGCCAACAGTACAGGCGCCAACATTGCCATTTTCTTCGTTCCCGTTTTCTGTGTGGACATGGTGCCGACCTTCCTCAAATCCCGAATCCGAATTGGAGCATCCAATACCAGTCGCTGCTTTTACCCAAGATCTCCGTGGGCTCGGGCGCCGTCCAGGTCGAGATACTGACGGTCCGGATATGATCACGGGCGACCTGACCGGAAACATAGGCGCCGACGCCGAAGTTCTTTTTCGCCAATACCGACCAGGAAAGGTTGTCGTGCTTGGTGATGTCCTTATATTCCGTCTCGGATTTGTACTTGTTGCTGGCCACCGGGCTGGTGGGAATAGCCGAATTGGTATTTACCAGCTCGAGGTACGAATTGGGGTAAGGGGAGTTGAAGTACTCTGCTTCCACGGAGAGCAGGTCCAGCAACTGGAATGTAGGGATGTTGATACCGCCCATGATGGGCATGCGCTCCGTGATCTTCTCGTAATAGATGGGGTAATTCTGGACACCCAGGATGGCGCCTTCGGCATACAGTTTCAAATCATTGGGACCGAACGCGTCGGAAGGCATCAGTTTCTTCAAATCCAGGGAGGCCCTGGCCATGAGGATGATGCCCCGTTGGGTATAGTATTTAAGGGTTATGCCGGCTGCGGCCGGATTCGCCAACCAGGTCTTGACATTGGCCGCGATGATGGAATCCTCTACCGCCTTCGCTATCAGGGCGACGGAATCAGCCTTATCCTCTTCTGCGCGACGGCGATAGAATTTCTCCTGGTTGTTATACATCGCGTAGTTTCCGGTGTAGTCCTTGCCGTCCTTTTTGAAGTACGCGTTTTCATGGACTTCACGGGACGTGTGCGAGGGTTTTACGGAGATCAGGTGCTTGAAGTTGAGTCCTGCACCGAGATTGAGTAGGCCGTCCGCAACCTTGTACCCGACCACGGCGGCGGCGGAAATATCGTACAAGGCAGGCATCGAAGTTTCCGTGGTCAGGAAGAAATCGCTCGTCAACGATCCGGACGCGTAGCTTGCCTTCAAAGCCTGCAATTGCACCGTCGCATTGTTCAGGAACCAGAAACCACCCGAGGTGATATAGTCGGGATAGGCTCCGGATCGGAACAGGTACTCGCCCAGGTTGCTCGCTTCGGGGTTGTACTTATAGTTGAACATACCGAACTGCAAACCGAATCCCTGGCCGTCGCGGGAACTTCCTCCATAACGGATATCCGCCACTGCAGGACCCACAAAGAAGTTCTTGTACTGGGTGCCGCCCCATTGCGAGGAAACGACTTCAGCCTTCTGATATTCGAATACCCCACCGATACCGACGTCAAAAGCCAGGTTTTCATTGGCGACTGCGGTCTGGGCGATGTAGGCGCCGAAATGGTCGATCCATTCGTTCTTGAAGGCGGGGTTATCCGCGTATTGGCCGCTGCGGAGCAGGCCGAACTCGGAGAAGCCGCCGAATGCCAACGGCTTATACTCCACTTTGCCGTCCTCGCCCATAGCGCTGGCGAGCAACCCGGCGGCCATTACGGCCAGTCCAATCTTATGCACCATCATAATGCCCCGGTATTCGGAATTATCCAAGTATGCGTCCACATTTTAAAAGCTTTGAAAATTTGTCTTCCCGTCACAAAAATTGCAAGGGCGATTTTTCCAGGGAAACCTGGAGGTTACCCCTTGCATTTACATCCCGCGCCATACGGCTTTTTCGGAGGCGAACACACTCGCATGGAATCCGGGATCCAATCGATAAAACCCTAGGTAAAGAGAGTTCCTGTCCGTTCAGGAAAGACGCCCCTTATGCATCCGTTTAATCCGGATGCGTAAAGGGCTCGAGAAAAATCTACTGCAGGGACTGCCCGCTTAGAGCAGGTTCAACTTCTGGGTAACCGCGCCCGAAACCGTTTCCAGCCTCAGGAAATACAGCCCCGTTTCCAACGAGCGGGTGAATTCGGCTTTATGGCCGTTGGTCGAGAGCGTCCCGGTCGAGACAATCTTCCCGTCCATGCCCACCACCGAAGCGCCATAGACCGCATCGTTGGGGAAGGTGACGGAGAACATTCCGAGACCGCGGCGGGCGACGGTGTACTGTACCGGCATGGTTTTGGCGCGGGCCAGGGCGATGGGAGTGCCAGGGCAGACCGAGCCATCGGCCTTAACCGGTCCGAAACAGGGGAGTTCGGTAAGCTTCATATTCTTGATCTGCCACTTGCCACCATGATCTCCCTGGATTCCGAGGTAGCCTTCCTTGATGTAGCCCGTGCCGACATCCTGGGTGCCAGCGACTTCGTTGGTCAAGGAATACGGCCCGATTCCAGGCCATTTGCAGTTAGGCGCGTTGTATACGGCCCAGAATTCCTTGCTATGGTAACGATATCCCACAACCTTAACGCCATTGGACCAGTGCTCAACGCTATCTCCCTTAATCACGATTCGGCCTTCGTTCCACTTGCCGGTAGAGAAGGTGTTGTAAGGAACCGGCGTGGGCGGCGCATAGAGATCATACGCAGCGCCGGGATTATCCTTTCCCAGGTTGGTAACGTCATTGATGGCGTACTCAACGCCTGACTGCCAGGCGCGGTCGTATTTCATCAAGCTACGATAGAAGAGGCCTTGGTTACCGTCGATACGATAGGTCCAGCGCAATTCGCAATCTTTGTACTTCTTGACCGACCGAACATCGGCAGTCGAACCCGCGGGCAGCGAGATGGTATGGTCGGTAGTGTTGACTTTCCACTTCGCATCAAGGTTGGTATTGGTTTCGTCACCTTTTACATAGTCAACCCAGTAGTCCTTGAAGCTCTGGACTGTGCTGCCATCGAACAGCAGCTTGAATCCTTCGACTTTTTCGGCGGCCGACAAGGTATTGTCCTGGGCCTGGGATACACCTAAACCCATTGAAACAACGGCTACGCCAGACAGAATCCACTTCTTCATTGATTTGCTCCCCACTTCAGAAAATTGATCCCTGCACCAGTCGCCGAATCAGGGCGATTCGCGCCGAAACAAGCATTTAAGACTTGGCTAATATATCCCGCGCTTTGGGGTTCCACAATGCGATTGTTCCCGAAAGCCGCCAAATTCGGCGAATTTGAGCAGACAACGGAATATTCCGTATTCATGTAGAGAACAATAGGCGAAATCCTGGAAATAGAACGACATATCGGGCTTTGAACCCAATTCCGGTTCTCCATCGGGAGAACTTCGAAGGCTTAAATCGTGCTGATTCGGCGGAGGTTGGCTCGACTCTCGTTGTCCGCTCGACAACTGAAAATCAAATGACGGATCGAAAATGGCCGCAGCTTTCAGCGCGGCCATTTGCACCAAAAGGTATTCGTGTCAGAAGGGTGCGGGGCAGGATCCCACAATCGTATCATCCGTTCCGCTGACACCACCATCACCCATTGTGACGCTGGCTTCCCTTGACCAGGCTCCGCCGTAGGAAACAACTTCGGCGCGGGTATTGTAGCTAAGCGAAGATCCACTTCCTGCACAAGTGCTTCCCCCGTACAAGGTGATGCCGCCGCCATCACCCGTGGTATTACTCGAAACAGTCGTGTTCCTGAGCCGGACTTTCGAGGTTGATCCCGAAACTTCGATTCCGCCTTCACTGGTTAGATTATGACCGATATAGGTATCGGAAACATCAACCGTGGAGTTCACTATATAGAGACCGATGAATTGAGTATCATCATGGGATGAAAAGCCTTTCAGGGTGCCCTGCTTGACATTGGAGAAGGTCACGGGGAATTTGCCTCCGTCGACTTCGAAGTCCGCATAAGTTATGTTTTGCGCGTACGCATCCGGACCCGAACCTTTATCGAGAAGGTTCGAGAGAACATAACTCTCCTGCGTAAAGGGATTCAGGACCGTAAAGTTGTGCGTTAAATCGCGCTCGGCCAAACTACGGTTGTTACCCTCCGAGGCGAATCCCCCGTACATGGAATTATCCGAATGTATCAGGAATCCTTCCGAGGTGGCGGGAAGATAGTTTCCCTCGGCAACCCAAATCTGTTTTCCTGAGAAGGATTTGTCGCTTCGCAGTACGGAATTAAGTTCAGCATAGGCGGTTTCCCAGGATGTCCCGTTACCCGGAGCTGCTGCGCCTTTACGCACGAATATTACCGTCGGTTCATAAGTGACGGTAATTTGAACGCTCGCGGTATTGCCGGCAACGTCTTCGGCGACGAAGGTGACCGTTCTGGTACCGGACCCCATTGAAGGCGAAACCGTCCAAGGATTTGAACCGCTTGCGAGCGTGGAATCCGGGCCGACTACGGCATGGACATAGCGCATTTGCCGATCATCCGTGGCCGTTCCGGTGAAGTCGGGTATGGTGCTAAATATTTGTGCAGTGGTCATCTTGAAGTAGTTGGACAGGTTGATAACCGGTTTTTGCAAATCGATGGTCACTGTCGTGGAAGAATACGTACTCAGGTTTCCCGCCGCATCCGTTTCCCGCACCTTCAGGGTATGATCTCCATCTGTAGGGCTAAGGATGTAGGGGGATGTGCATCCGAACTCCGACCCTCCATCCAACACGCATTTGAAGTTGGCATTGCCCCCACCGCCGCCCGAGAATGTCCATTGCGCGGTTTTACGCGGGGTTGCGGGTTGCGACAGATCCGGTGCCGTCGGCGACGTCCTATCCACCAACACCTTGGTGCTCGTCACGGCACTGGAACTATTGCCGTTCACGTCCTTCTCGATCACGTCGATCTGGTAATCGCCATCGCTGATGGGGCTGGCGGTATACGAGGTGCCCGTCTGACGGGAAACCAGGCTACCATTCAGGCTGACCAGGAACGAATCGGTGGCATCTCCGGTTCGGTTCCAGATCCACTGCAGACTCGTGCGCGAATCGGATTTGTTGACGATGGCGGGAGGCTGGGTCGAGTAGGCGGGGGTAGCCGGAGCGGCCTTGTCGACGATGACGATGTTGCTGGTGGTGGGATTGGACGGGTTGCCGGCCAAATCCTTCTCCACGATTTCCAGCTGGTAGGATCCATCCGGAATGGGAGTGACGGTATAGGTGGTTGTGGTCAGCCGCGCGACCACGGTCCCGTTCAGGCTTACCAGGAACGAATCGGTCGCGGCGCCGGTGCGGCCCCAATTCCAGACCAGGGTGGTGCGCGAATCGGCCTTGTTCACGATGGCGGGAGGTTGCGAGGAGAAGGCAGGCGAGGTGGGCGAAACCCGATCAACGCTCACCTTGGTGCTCGTGGTCGGACCGGAAATATTACCCGTCAGGTCCTTCTCGGAGATTTCCAATTGATAATCGCCATCCGTGATGTTAGTAGACGTATAGATCGCGGCAACCTGCCTCGCGATTTCCGCCCCGTTGAGCTTGACCACGAAGGAATCCGTGGCATCGCCCGTGCGGCCCCAGATCCATTGCAGGGTGGTGCGGGGGTCGGTTTTGTTCACGATGGCGGGCGGCTGGGTCGTGAATCCAGGGGCGGTAGGAGCCGTATTGTCCATGAGGATGGACAGGCTGGCTTCGCCGACATTGTCGGCCACGTCGGTGGCGACGATTTTCACTACGATGGTTTTATTGTTCTGGAGCGGCAGCGCCTTGATGTTCCAGGCTCCGGCGGCATCCATGTTCGTCGATATCGACCCGGCTACCCCGTCTACCGTATAGGTGATGCTCTTGATGGTGCCCGCGCCCTGCGGGCTGCTGGAGGTACCCGCCAAATCCACGGTTGGGGATTTCGTCATATAGGTACCAGAGGCTAGCGGCGCGGTGATGGATACCGTCGGCTTGGTGATATCGTAGTAGATGGAGTACGTGGTGACCGGGGACCAATTGCCCACCGCGTCCCGTTCCTGGATATTCAATATATAGGTCGTCTTGGAAAGCAGCGATGGCTGAACGTAGGTGGTGTCCTTGTTTTCCGGGGAGGCGGAGGGATCGCCGCCGACTTTGTACCGGAAGGTGCCGGATCCGCCGCCGCCGGAAGTCCAGGTCCACTTGGGAGCGGTACTGGTGGGAGTACTTCCGAACACTTTGGGGGCTCCAGGAGCCGTCGTGTCGATGGTAACCGAAGCGTTACCGGGTAGCGACCAGTTGCCCAGGGAATCCCGTTCCCGGACATACAGGGTGTGGGCCCCTTCGCCCAGATCCGCGCCAGGGGTAAAGGTGGTATCTGTCGCGGCCGGCTTGACACCGGTGGAGAAATCCGCATTGTCGAATTTGGATTGATAGAGACCGCTGCCGCCATTTCCGCCCGTGCTCCAGCTCCAGATAGGCCGGTGCGCGTTGGAAGGCGATGCCACGTTCAGCTTCACATTGGGTTTGCCTGGGCCGGTAAGGTCGATAACGGTAACGGCTTTTCCGGATGCGGACCAATTGCCCGCGGCGTCCCGCTCTTGCACGTACAAGGTATGCGCGCCTTCGCTCAGGGCCGTGGCCGCCGTAAATAAGGTGTCTTTAAGCTCAACGGCCGCAAAGGATTCCGAGTCCAAGGAGATGCGGTAGGAGCCGGCTCCGCCGCCGCCGGGCGCCCAGGTCCAAGTCGGGGTTGCGGTAGCCGCGCCGCCGGCGCCTCTCACCGTTGGTTTTGCCGGAGGGTTGGAATCCAGGTAAACGGTGATGGTGGCCGGGAAACTCTTGCCGGCGGCATCCTTGGCCGTGCGCAGAATGGAGTTGGCGCCATCTTTCAAGGTCATATCGTTCTCGGTCGTCTGGACCACGCCATCAATTGTCCAAACCACTTTGATGGCCGGCTTGGTGAAATACGCGCCGTTGAGGGGCGAAGTGATGTTCACCACCGGTCCGGAGACGGCGGAAACCTTCTTAGTGAAGATGCTCTCGTTGCCTTCGGTATCCTTTACGTAGAACCGGACGGCATATTCCTTCTCCGCCTCGAACTTGGCGGTTATATCCGTTACGGTCAATGCGGTATCGTCCCAACCGGGAAGGCCGTCCACGTCCCAACGGTACTCGACGATCACCCCGTATTCCTGGGGGGCGACCACCGGATGGAAGGTTACCACCGAACCCAGGGAAAGCGTGGTATCGGGCCGGCCTACCGTAATTACCGGAGCATCGGTCTTGACCGTGACCTCGGCGCTGTCCTGCTTGCTGCTATCGGCCTGGCTGATGGCATAGATACGCGTATGACCCAACGCCACGCCCGTTGCTACGCCCGCTTCCGTCACCGTGGCGACCGCGGCGTTGCCGGAGCGCCATTGCACCTTTTGGATCGAGACCGCAGGGGAAATCGAGGCGGTGAGAGCGACGGTTTCACCGCCGGTGAAAAGCGTGAAGGCCTTCTTGTTGATCTTCACGGTGTCGATGATCTGCTTTACGGTCACCTTTACCTTGAGGGTGGCCGTGAGGGCCGGGTTTTCCTTGGACTTGGCCGTAACGGTAGCCGTGCCTTCGGCCAGGCCGCTGATGCGGCCGTTATTGAGACCGATAAGCGCGGGATTGGAAACGGTGAATTCCACTTCCGGATTGGACTTGGCCGGCAACACGATAACCAGCAGGCTTTCCGCCGCGCCTCCCACGAAGATTTCCGTGGAGTCCTTTTTGAAGGCGACGCTTTCCACCTTCACGGGTTCCGATATCACGAGGACGGCGCTGTCGGCCGCGGCGGCTTTCAGCGAAGAACGGACGCGCAGCAGGGTAACCCCGGGCTTGATGCCTTTGACCGAGCCCTCGAGGGAGACTTCGGCTACGGTGGGATCGGCAACGCTCCACAACACGTCTTTGCTGGCAGCGGTAGGAATGAATTGCAAATCCAGATGCCCCGAGGCGCCGCCGGCGGAGAGGAAAAGGGTATCCGCGCTTAGGGATACCGACTCCGGAATCTTGGTAGGATCGAAGACCGTCACCTTCAAGGTCAAGGTCACGGAAGGATTGATTGCCAGTTTTGCGGTAACTTGGGAGTTACCGGCGTGGACGGCTTTCATCCAGCCCTTCCCGATCAGGACCACATCCGGGGCGGAAGAGGTCCAGATCAGGGAGGTGTCCGCGATATTGAGCGGGGTTATGGTGAGTTTCGGCAACGCGATGGAGTCGCCCTCCAACAATGCGAGATCGGTGATCAGTGCGGACAAACCCATACCGGAGTCGACGAATATGATCGGCTCGCCTTTCTTGCCGTTCTCGCCGTTGAACGGGGTCCGGACCTGGTATACGATGACGCCGCCTTTGAACCCGACTACGGAGACGATGACATCGCCGCCGTCCCAATGCGGGGTCGGCCGCTTTTCCACGTCACCCGGCAGGGAAACCTTCCCGTGAAAGACGACGTCGATGGTGTGGCCATCTTTGTCGATCAGGGTGATCTGCACGGAATCGTACTGCTTCAGGGAGTCGTACATCTTGTTGAACGAGATGGTGGCTTCGACCTTTTCATCGCCGGAAAGATGACAGGCGAGCAGGACGAATACCGAGGCCGCGAGAATGGCAAGGGACCACTTGCGGAGAATCTGGAAAAGAGGGCGCATGAAAGGGCTCCTGGGGGTTCCCGGATTAAGGCTTGAAATCGGCGTCCACGTGCTTGGTCGCAGGGGTATCGCTGAAGATGAAATAGGCGGCCACGCCGGCGGCGACTACGGCCGTTCCGGCGCCGACCCAGACCATGGGATGGCTGTTCGATTCTTTTTCGGTTTGGGCATGCTTGGGTTCCGGAGTCTTTGCGACCGGCATGGAGTCGCCCTGGCTTCCCTTCCAATTCTTCTCGGCGCGATCGAGGCGGACGCGCGTGGCGTCGAACTCGTCCTGGATGTTCTTGAAGATCATGTAGATCATGTCGCTGGCGTACATGTCCAGGATGCGAGCCGTCGGCTCCACCATCAGGAGCATGTGCATGTAGTACTTGCCCTTTTCACGGGTATCGTATTTGGCCGCGTACATTACGCCCAGGTGCTTGCAAAAGAAAACGCTGTCGCCGTGGTTGAAGGTTTTCCTCTCTTTGATGGCATCCTCGAGGATTTCAATGGCTTCGTCGAAATCGCCATCCAGATAAAGCTTGCGCACCTTGGCGCTGTCGATGGCGGGCTTGGGATGGACGTAGATGTCGATTTGCTTGGGTTGGGCCGCCGCCGGCGCCTTGGCCTTGGAGGGCGCTTTCTTTGCCGCGGCGGAGGCGGAGGCCGCAAGCGCGAGGATGCAGAGCGCCAAGCAACCGAAATTGCCGAGGATGGATTTGCTTGTCATTAACTAACCCCAAAATTTTCCCCGGATCGCATAACGAGGGATGCGCTCCGATAACTACTCACGAGGCCTTCGAAGACGAAGGCGAATGCATGGGCCGCGTGTTCGCTTACGGACCCCGGAACCCTGGTTTCCGGAACCCGGCTGGCAAAATAAAGTAACCCTTCGGCCCGAATCCAAGTATGATGGTGATCACTTTGTGATGCGCGATGGCCTCACCCCTCGGCACGCACCCGCAATCCCTCACATTTCAACTCATATTCCTTAAATCCCCCCAAATTCCGGGGTATAGCGTCACGAATGCCGCTTAGACGTTAGCGGAGTGGGAAATGTGGCCTTGCGGTGGTTTTTCCGCGATAAGGCTAACGCGCGCCCCGGCGGGGACCCACTTTGCCTTTTTCATCACCATTTTTCGTGGTGACATTCGTTGCCCTGGAGAATTCGACGGCAGCTTTTGAGCGGACGTCCGAATAAACTCCTCATACTCCCCAAATCCCTCTTGTCCCACCCGTGATGGTTCTCACGATTGCTCCGGAGAACAGGATAATCCGTATTTCACCAAAATGTTTTTGTTTAGATTCTTCCAAGTCCATCCCGGAATCCGCGCAATGCCAAAAAATCCGTTCGAGTTGCCAGGCACCGACCTGCTGCGTAAGGGCGATATCTTTTTGCCCAAATCGAAAAAGGTCGGAAGCCAATCGCCGACGGAAACGCCCGTCATCAAGGACAAAACCTTGGGCGGAGGGAGCGGTGGCGGCCGTCGCAAACCCGCTGAAGCCCCCCCTTCTTCGGACCTGGAAGCGATGGACATGGCGCCGGCGGAAGAGTCGGCCGAGGAGAAGCCGAAGGAACCGGATGCGGTGCTTTCGGAAACCGTCTGGACCAAGCCCAAGACCTTGTTCCATGAAGAGGCCGAGGTTTCGGTAAAGGTGACGTTGCCCCCAGGTAAGGAGCATTTGACCCGCGTGGAAGCGGAGTTGCATGCGAAGAAAGGCGAAGCATCCGAGTTGATCGCCAAGGGGGAAGGGAATGCGGGGGCCGATGGGACTGCCAAAATATCTCTGCCCGTTTATAAGCCGAGCGGCCACACCGGTGATCCGGTCGATTACTTCCTGATTTTCAAACATAAGCTCGCTCAAATGCTGCAACCCGAAAGCCTGCTCCGGAAGATATCCGAGGCCGCGCTCAAATCGGCCGATCACGAATTGGTACCCGGAATCGTCTTTCCCAAAGACAGCAGCTTCATCCGGCCCCAGGCGGCAGAGGCCCTGAAGACCCTTGAGACCCGGTTCAAGGATTGGGACGGCAAGCACCCCAAAGCCAAGATTGTTCTGTTCGGACATGCGGACAGCGACGAGAAGGATGCGAAGGCCTTGAGCGAGCGGCGCGCCCAAAGCGTGTACGCATTCATCACGAACGATGCGAATACCTGGGAGAAGATTTATCAGACCGAGAAATGGCCGCTCATCGCCTTGCAGCATATCCTACAGGACTTGGGGCATTACCACGGAAAGCCCGACAACCAGGGTGGGCCAGCGACGCACGAGGCCTTCAAGGCAGCCCAAAAGAAGGCGGGAACCCCGGTAACCGGGGCCAATGACGCAGGCACCCGCAAAGCCATCTTCGCCGCGTATATGCGGGGGAAGCACGATATCAAGATTGCAGCGGAACGGTTCCGGAAGGTGGCGGGCAATGCTTGGATGGGGTGCGCGCACAACAATAGCGCGAAAGCAGGAACGCCGCCGGCCCCGGAGAATCGGCGTGTCGCTTTCATCCTGATCGAAGAGAGCAAATTCTTCCCGGTCCATTTTCCATGCCAGGATGGGAATGAGGCGGGATGCCAGGGCCAATGCAAGAAGGCCGGGATACGGTCGCATTCAGGAATCAAATGCGCATTTTACGATGAACTGGTGCTGGAGAATAAGCAAGCTGGAGCAACGGGAGAAAATGCCAAAGCTACTGATGGCATCCCCTGGATGCAACATGCGGAAGCGGAAGCCAAGAAATGGAAAGGCGCGACCGAAGCGGATATCTCTAAGACGACGAACTACCACAAAGAAGTTGGAGTAAATCTGAATGACCTTATTGGTACCGACCATGCATGGTGCGCCTCATTCGTGAACTATTGCTTGAAGCAATCCGGATATGCAATGTCTTCCCCGCCCTGCCGGGCGCGGTCATTTCTCGACGATGATAACTTTGAGAAAATTAGTAAGCCGGTATTCGGGGCAATCGCAGTAATCGGAACTCATCACGTCTGTCTGGTACACGCCGAGGATGCAAATTCGGAGAAGCCTATCGTACTGGGAGGGAATCAGTCCGATCAAATCAACTTTACCGTATTTCACGAAAAAACCACTTATCTCCTCCCAAAGACTTTCGACCCATCAAAACATGAAATACCTCCATTAGTAAAGAAGACTGCAAGTGAATTAAATTTGGAGTTCGGAATTATTACTCATACTAAGTCTGGGGATGCGACTCGATGAAAATATTCCGGCCCGGACGCGCACCGACGCTAATCTTTGTCGCCCTCTTGCCGTTCGGTCTCACCTGCAAGACAAGTGCTATCGCCTCGGACTCGGCAAAAGGATTACCCGCGCAAATCAAAAAGGATTTGCAAGGGACGATTGAAGCGAAATATTCCTTCACCGATAAAATTGGCCAACACGTGCTAGCGTTAACCCGCGATTCCAGCAGGCTTCCGGACGGAACCGACAATATTACCCTACAAGCCAGCCTGTACCGCTTCTTCGAAAATTCATGGAAGCAAGAATGGGTAATAAGGGATTTTTTGCAGTGCAAGGATTTGGATATTGAGGCCGATTTTTTCATTCCGCTGACCTCATTTTCCGACCTCGATTCCAACGGGATTACGGAAACCACGGTAGCCTATCGCTTGGTCTGCGCGGGAGGAATCGACACAAAACCGACTAAAGTGATCATGCGGCAAGGAACAAAAAAATTCGCCGTGCGGGGAGAGTCCCTGGTTCGGATAGAGGGTGCATTGCCCTTCGGGGGCAAATTCGCTCTGGAACCGAATTTGGATCAATCACCTGCCTTCAAAGAATATTTGACGGCTGTTTGGAATAAGGCGGCCGGGGTCAATCCTTGATGGAATCCATCGGACTACTTGACGGTCACATCAAGTGGAATGCGTCCGATCTGACGCAAGAATTCTTCGGAGAACCAATGACGCCTGCGGTGAGTTCGGGGACCTAAGGCAGGTCGAGGATCTGCCGCACCCGCCCCGCCAGATAGAGCGGAATGGTGTAGGCGCAGGTTTCCCTGTTGCGATTGAAATTCTTCGCGCTCAGCGTGACGCGCTTCGGGGGGCGGTATTTTTCCGCGAATACTTTCAGGCTTTTGGCTTGCGTCACCCATCCCGATTTTATTTCGAGCGGCACGATTTTCCCATCTACATCGATGAGGAACTCCACTTCCGCGGTGCCTTCCCGCCACGAGACGATGTTATCCGTTCCGGACGCTACCAATTCCTGCAGGGCGAGATTTTCGGCGAAGTATCCCTGATAGGAGCCATACCCATATTCCCAGATCGAGCTCGGCGATAGGCTCCCCAAAGCGCCCAGTATCCCCACGTCGAGCAGGTACAATTTGAAGGAACTCTCCGGAGCGTAGGCTTTGAGGGGGATCCAGGCTTTGTTCGCGATGGGTACCTGGCGCACTAGGCCGGCGGCCCGCAACCAATCGAATGCGCCCACAAGTTTCGCGTAGCCGCGGATACCGGGGACCACGCCATTGAATTTGAATTTGGAGCCGGATCCATCGATCGCTTTCGCCAATTGCTCCGGAATGCTTTCAAAAATGCGCGCGATATGCAATGTATTGACTTTGCCCGCATGTTTCGCGATGTCCGCCAAATAGGCATCGATCAGGAGTTTTTGGATTTGCCGGACCGCATTGAAGGCTTTCACCGCGTCTTTCTTCATTTCCACATAGGTCAGCACCGATTTGGGCATCCCGCCGACGATCATGTACAGTTTCAGGGATTCCCAAAGGCGATCGTGCATGAGGGCCGGGATGGGTTCCGAGAAGTCATAGTCCCGAAGATAACGGCAGGAATGTTCTTCTCCGATTCCGGTGAGGAATTCATCGAAACTCATGGGATGGAGATCGAGAAAATCGACTTTGCCGACGGGAAAAGATCCCTCTCCAAGGTGAACCCCAAGCAAAGATCCTCCGCTGCACACTGAGAGTTGGGGCATGTCTTCGGCGAAGTATTTAAGGGACGTGAGTGCTTTGGGCGCGCTTTGGATCTCATCGAAAATCAGCAAATCCCGATCGGGATCCAGGGAGGTCTCGAATTTCAGGCCGATTTCGCGTATCAACCTATCCGGTTTTAGATCCTTCTCGAACAACCGCATCAGTTGCGGTTCTTCTTCGAAGTTGAGATAGAAGGTACGCGGGTAGGCTTTCTCCCCGAAAGCCTTCAAGGCATAGGTCTTGCCGACCTGGCGAGCGCCACGAAGGATGAGCGGCTGCCGACCCGGCTTGGATTTCCATGCCATTAATTCGGATTGGATTGCCCTTTCCATAGATACCCCCTCCTTACCATCTAATTTATCGAAATTTCCCCATAATTCCAATTTGTGGTACCACTATTTATCAAAATAGGTAATAAATGATACCACTTATTACCAAAAAAGAGATTTTTATGTGGGACTTTTACGTCAATGCGGGAGTTTTTTGCGGGGGATTTTCGGTAGGAAAAACTGCTAGAGCGCCTGGGTCAGCACTCCGTGCCGCCGCAGGAATTCCAGCGATGCCGGAATGGCCCGCGCATGGTCATCCTTATACGGATACAGATCCGGCGTGTAGTCCCCGCGGTAATGGATCTCGCGCAAGGCCGCGAAGATCCCGTCGAAGTCCACGTCGCCTTCGCCGTACAGCTTATGCGCATGCACCCGGCCCTGGATGTCTTCCAGGTGGATGTTGCGCAGCAAAGGTCCCAGCTTGCGGATGCAGGCCCCGATGTCTTCGCCCACCACTTCGCTGTGGCCCACATCGAAAGTCGCGTAGACCTGGCCCGGAAAGGCGCGGCCCAGCTCCACGAGTTGGGCGGTGGTATTGATGACGTGCTCCGGCTCTTGTTCGATGAGGATTTTCACGGGCACGGGCTTCACGATGACCAGGCTGGTGAGCGCTTCCTTGAAGGCCGCCGCCTGCTCGGCGCGCGCGGCTTCCGAATCGGTGAGGCCCGTGGTCAGGGTCAGGTGCGGCGCTTCCAGGGCCAGGGCGATTTCCATGCAGGCGCTGACCGCCTCGAGCTTGCGGGCACGCGCCACGGGATCCAACGACGAGAGGCCGGGGCGATGGGCGTCAGGGCCCATCAGATGCGGGGCGCCCATATGCACGTTGCGGAAAACCAGGCCGGCCTCGCGGAAACGCTCGCGCACGCCGCCCCAATGCGCGGTATCGCCCGCGCGGGCCAACATCGTCGCGGTCACGGCGAGCTCCACGCCCTTGAACGGGGTGGGAGCTAGGAGAGCGGCGATTTGGTCGAGGGGGAGGGCGTCGGGAAGGGAGCCGGTGCTATAGCAAAGCATCCCAATACTCTAGCATAACGCGGTTGAGCTGGAAATCGCAAACCGGGGTGAGCACGGATCCCGAATGCCCGGGGGCTGGGTTGGAGTCGTCCAAGCCGGGTTCGATTTGGCGGTTGACCTGGCCCACCGCTTTCATGAGGATGAACGCCATCCCTTTGGCGACCTTCTTGTTGTCGCGTTGGACGCTGGCCAGGATCTGGCCGACGGAAATGTCGTTGGGGATGGGTGGGATGCCGCGCAGGCGGCTGAGGAGCAGGGACTGCTTTTTCAGTTCGGCCATGGGCATGATTCCCATGTGGTGCGCGAGTTGGCCGGCCACGTTCATACCATGGTAGACGGCTTCGCCGTGCAGCAGGCGGCCCTGGGACAGCCATTCCAGGGCATGGCCCACGGTATGTCCGTACTCGAGCATGAGGCCGAGGCCGCGCTCTTTAGGAT
>JAHFCH010000132.1 GCA_023249635.1 Fibrobacterota bacterium | reverse complement strand
CGTAAGTATAGTCGTACTGGGAGAGCACCGCCAGCGCGGGGGTGAGATCCTTGATCTGGGCGAGGCGGAAATCCCCGGTGTTGGTCGCGTACGAATATTTGTTCTTCTGTCCGTTGGGGTATATGAGAGAGTCCAGTCGGTCGGTCACGCCTACATATTTATACGTAAAGGCGCCCAACGCGTTCGTCTCGTTGGTCTCGCGGCCAAGGTTGTCAAAGGCGTAAGTCGCATTCACTCCGTTGATGCCGCGGTTCGTTACCCGTCCCAGGGCATCGTAAGCATAGCTGATGACATCGCTCGCCAAAGGACCATCGACGCTCGCAAGGCGACCTGCACCCAAGGCTGCCGGGACGACGACGGCATTGTACCCGTAGGTGGTCAAGCCGGTACCGTCGGTCATGGTTTTCACCCGATTATAGACTGCGTCGTAGGTGAGACTGACTGAAGCGGTAGGGATAAGGGCGTTCGTGAAATCGGTCTTCTGTATGTTGTCATCCACCAAGTAGGTGAATTTCTTGACCTGGCCTTTGGCATCGGTGATACTGCTCAAGCGCCCGGTGGCTGCCTCGTAGGCATATTGGATCTTTTTCCCGTCCGCGAATTGCTTTTCGATGACCCGACCTTCGATGTCGCGTTTCCAGGTCGTGGACTTGCCGGCGGGATCGGTAAGGGTGCCGATGCTGCCGCAGCCGCACCAATCCATATTTGTGGTGCGGCCCAGGGCGTCCTGGTAGGCCACCGGTTGGCGAACCGCATTGAATACCGTCTTGGTCCAGCGTCCCAAACGGTCGCGGTTCTGCTCCAGGTCCAGGCGGTTGAATACGTACTGGCGGAAGGTCCCATCGGGATAAGTGATTTTGGTCAGCCGGTCCAGGGCGTCGTATTGATAGGCCAGGATATATCCATCATGATAACGAATCGAAGCGACGCGGCCAAAGGAGTCATAGCTGTAAACCGTGGAGTCTGCCAATTGAGCCCCCGTCACCTTGGTCAAGTAACCTGTAGCTCCGTACAGATAGGTGGTGGTTTCATTCTTGGCGTTCTTGGCCGTAAGCACCTGGCCTTTGGAATTGTAGGTGAAGGTAGTCGTCTGGCCGGCCACGTCCTTGATGGTCAAGGGCTCGTGCAGGGAATTATAAGTGCGGGTCTCGAGCAACTCGTTTGCGGTTGCGCCCAGTTGGTTAACCGTAAGCAGATCAATGTTGTTGGCCGCGTACCCGTAAATCGTGGTCCGGTTGAGAGGATCGATATACTTGGTGAGACCCCCCAAGGGGTTATACTCATACTGCCAGACTTGGCTGCTGCCATCGTCAAGTATGCGACCGATTTTGGCGGGGCGCGAAATCATACCCTCTAGGATTGCGGGTCCGCTGTGCCCTTGATAATTGTACCAGACCCGGTTCTCCAAAGGGGATTTGACGGTGTTGAGGATGCCCGCAGTGGCATTCAAGTCCGTACTGCGGAGCCAATTGTACATGACAGCCTTGGTGTAATCGCCGGGATTGAACTCCATGGCCTTCTTGTCCCAGTAATACGTCGCAGGATCGTTCAGGTGGATGATGTTCTGGCTCATGCCCGTGGGCGTCCCGATAGGATCGCCCCCTACCGGGGTGCCGGGTGCGCCGGCGCGGAACTCCAAGCGCTCCTTCTGGCCCATGGCATCGGTAGCCTGGATGAAGCGCATCCGACCCGGCCCATTGTCGCCGGCTGAGAAAGATGTAATGCCGTAGCCGGTTTTGAGGGTAAGGATGAAGTCGCTTGTACCGTAGGTGAACTCCGAGGTCAGTCCCAGGACATCGGTAATCTTGATAAGCTGGCCCGCGGCGTTGTATTCGAGCTTCGCGAAGCGGCCGAAAGGATCGGTAACCTGGGTAGGCTTCAGAGGATCCGCGGCAAAGGCATAAGCGAGCGTGGTTACCTGTCCCAAGGCGTCGGTCACCGAGGTGAGGCGCATGGTCCCGTCATAGGCGTAGGTCTGCGCGTTGCCCGCCGGGTCGATGATTTTGGTAAGGAAAATCTTGCGCGGGAAGGTAGTGGCTCCATTGGCCTTGGTGTACAGCTGCTTCGAGCCGTCGGGCATGCGCCGTTCATAGGTGATGGGCGAAGTCGCGGTGCGCACCAACTGCGCGCGGGATTCCGGGTAGGTGTCCCAGGTTTTGGTGGCGGAATTGAATCCCTTATAATGCTCCGTTCCGCCGCCGCGGGGGAATACGCTCACGTCGCCGGAGGCGTTCAGGGGATCATCGGTGATATAGGAGAGCCAATCCAGGGTCCATTTCGGGCCTAAATTTGAATAGTTGAAGATGGCGGGTTGACCGGCCTCGCGCTGGTTGTAGGTTACGCGGAAATGCACGGCGGGACCTACGGGGGGGCGATAGCCGAGGGGCATGTCGGTAATGTTGAGGCTGGCCAGCATCGAATGGAAGGTGTACACGGCCATCCCGCAACCGGGGGGAGGACCCTTGCCGGGACCGCCGTCGCCGTCGCCGGGCTCTCCGTCTTCTCCATCGTTGTGCTTGCCGCCGTTACCGCCGGTCTTGCTGTCACCCGGCTTGGTGCCATCGGGATCATCGGAAGAGGTGGCGCCTTTTCCGAAGACGCTACGCGCTTCCAGCACGCCTACCTTGCTCCAGCCCTTGCCGAGCGGACCCGCGGGCACCAGAAAATAGCCACTGGCCTCGGCATCCAAAGCCTCGGGGCTGATCCAGATGTCCTGACCGAAGGTGGGATCCTGGATGAGGTAGCGACCGTCCAGACTACGCACCAGAGCCGCGTAATGACCGACCTTCCAATGCACGACGGCGGGAAGCCTGATCAGCGCCCCGGGGCGGCGCTTGGCCATCTGATAAGGCATCTTTAGCGCCAGGGAGAGGGCCTGAACTTTATCCAGGGAAATGCCTTTGCGGGTCGAACGCGAGTTGAGAATGAGAGGATCGGCGGCCGAAGCGGGATTTGAGAGGGCGCGGATGCGGCCCAGTGCGAAGGGTCCGCAGCGGAAAGCGTTCTCGGGTTTGTTATCCATCAACCAGAGCCCTTCCCTGGCGCCGGTGATCTTCTCGGTAGCCGGGCCGCGTATGTCTCGTCCCTCGATCTCCTTGAAAAGCGTTTCCAGACTTTCGTAGCGGCCTAAGCGCGCATACATCTTCGCCAACTCGCCTACCGCCTCATCGGCCACTGCCTTCGGCAGTGGTTCCTTCGCGGACTTGGATAGTTTCCAGGCCTCTTCCCAATCGGCGATTGCGCGTGAGAAATAGCCGGTGTGGTAATGTACCAGCCCTAATTGGAGCAAAAGCGAAGCCTTCCAACGAGAGCCTGGATGGGTCGCGAGAAAACCGGTGAGGGACTGGAAATCCTCGTTACGGGATCGGTTGGCAAAGGTTTGCACGGCCCCGCGCAGGTCTGCGTTCTCGGCGTCCGAAGCGACACCGCCGATAGGGATCAGGGGTTCGGCAAAGATAGGCAGCCCCGAAACGGCCGCATCCGGGACGGATTCGGTCGTAGCAGCGGAGATGCGCGCGGCACAGAAGGCAATGGAAGCGATCAGAACAATGCGGTTCGACAAGTTAGCATGCCTCACGGGACGAGAACCGCCCCGAAAGGCAGCTCCAAGGTGATAGTGGGTGGCGTTACGTCCCCGGGCACGGGCGCCGGAGCGGTGGTTCGTAGCGGATCCAGAGGAAATACGTCAGTAGCGTCCGATACGCCATCGTGATCGGTATCGGCCACTAATGGATTGGTGCCCGCAGCGAGCTCAATGGCATTGGTCTTTCCGTCGCCATCCATATCGGTGTTGGTGGGACTGATGCCCGCCTTGACCGCGGCGCCATCCAGAATGCCATCACCGTTTGTATCGCGGTTGTTGGGATTGGTACCGTAATCGGATTCCTGCTGATCGGTTAGACCATCATTGTCGCTGTCCACATCCTGGCCTGACCGGAAGATTTGCACCGGCACAAGCACCGGTTGGAAGCTGCCGTCCCCCACCTGGCCGTAACCATTGTAGCCCCAGGCCCACACCGACTGATCCTTCTTGAATGCCAAAGCATGAGTGCCCGCGGACACGCGGTAGATGTTGGCGAGGCCAGGCACCTGGACCGGGGAAAGTTTGGAGACCGTAGAGCCGATACCCAATTGCCCGCTGGCATTATTGCCCCAGGCCCATACCGTGCCGTCGCGTTTGACCGCCAGACTGAAGTCGTAGCCAGCCGCGATGGACACCACGCTGGAGAGTCCGGAAACCTTGACGGGACTGATCGAGGAGTTCGTAGTACCATCCCCGTTCTCGCCATAAGCGTTGGCGCTCCAGGCCCACACGGTACCGTCATCCTTTAAAGCCAGGCTGTGGCCCCAGCCGGCGGAGACAGCCACTACCTTGCACACGCCGCCTATCTCCCAAGGTATGGGTTGCATCTGATAGGCATAATACCCGAGCTGATAGTTGATATGGGAGCCCCAACTCCAGGCCGTCCCATCGGTCTTGATGGCTAGGCTGTGGCGGTTGGCGGAAATGGCGAATAATCCGGAAAGCGTCGTGATCTTCACCGGCGCGGTTCGATTCAGGCCGCTGCCGTCCCCCAGATTGCCGTAGCCATTGGAACCCCAAGCCCATAAAGTCGCATCGCTTTTGAGGGCCACTGTATACCCGTCCCCGGCAGCCACGCGTTTCATGCCGGAGAGTGTGGTCAACTGTACGGGAACGGGTTCCACAGCATTGGTTCCCTGCCCCACCTGGCCGTAATTATTGGTCCCCCACGCCCAGAGCGTCCCATCGGTCTTGACCGCGGCACCATGGGAAATTCCGGCGGCCAGATCGGCGTAGCCGCTCGCTGGTTTGATCGAGATGGGCATGTGGTGGGAATCGGTAGTGCCATCGCCTAGTTCATAATCCTGGTTGTTGCCCCAACCCCAAGCCGCCCTGTCCTTGGTCAGCAATAGGGAATGATCACTGGAAGCGGAAGCCCCGGTGCCGACCAGGTAGACCGCCGTCTTCACGTCGCTGGAAATGGATCCTGATTTAATGCCTCGAATGCGTAACGTGGTGGCGCCGGCGGACGGTGAGTAGGTGCCGGCAGTGGCGATGAGAGTGCTCGAAGTGGTTGGTACGGACCCGTCTGTGGTGTAGTAAATGCTTGCCCCGGAAGTGCCGCAGGCGATTACCACGGCCGGGGATACCGCGAAGGTACCCCCCTCCACGCTCACCGTAGGCTTGGCGACCATGGTTCCAATGTTGAAGCCGGGCAGGGTGGTGACTGCCGTCCTGTTCACCCAGGTTTCATCCCCCACCGCTCCCGCGTTGTTGCTGCCGCATCCGTAAACGGAACCGTCTTTTTTGAGCGCAAGGGTTTGTTGCCCGGCGGCCAGCATAGCCATCGTGGTCAAGGTACCGAGCCGAACCGGCAGGCTGGAAGAGACTCCACCGGAAGTTCCCAATTGGCCCTCGCTGTTCTGCCCCCATCCCCAGGCCGTCCCATCCGCTTTGATGGCCCACCCTGTCCCAAATCCCGCCGCGATATAAATGGCTCCGGTCAGCCCGGAAACCTTGTGCGGGGTGCTGCTATAGTTGTTGGTTCCGTCGCCGAGCTCGCCGTATTGATTGGCGCCCCAACCCCATACCGTTCCATCGTCCTTGAGGGCCAGACTGAAATCGGGCCCCGCGGCGATCATTACGATATCCCGAACCCCGGGAATCAACCGCGGAACGTCCTGTTGGGAAACGTCGCCGAATCCGAGCTGGTAACTTTCATTCTTTCCCCAACTCCACACCGTCCCATCGCGTTTCAAGGCCAAGGAATGGGTGCCTGCAGCGACAGCGATTACCTGGCTCATAGAGGTCAGCTGCACGGGCGTGGGCCGGTCCAATCCGGCGCCATCCCCGATGGTTCCCCACGCGCCCATTCCCCAAGACCACAATGTCCCGTCCGTCTTCACTGCCAAAGAGTGGTTGACTCCCATGGCTACGCGCTTGACGCCGGATAAGGCCGTTACCTTCACCGGGCGATTCCGGTTGGTGGTGGATGCGTCACCCAACTGCCCGGATTGATTATTACCCCAGGTCCACAAAGTCGCATCGGTCTTGATTCCCGCGCTGGTCCCGTCCCCGGCGGCGATATCCGCCAGGCTGTTCAAGGTGTTCACGCTGGAGGGGAAATTGAAGCTGTTGTCCTGGCCGTTCCCGAGCTCCCCAAAGTTATTCGTACCCCATTCGTATAACGCTCCGGAGAGATTCATCGCCAGGCTATGATTGGTTCCCGCGGCGATTTTCGGACCCACGGCATAGACCGCGGTCGCGGTGAATCCGGCCGTCAAACCCGTCTTGAAACCTTTCACGCGGAACATCATCGTGCCGGTCGGTATGGCAACGCTGCCGTTGGCGGGGACCGCCGTGCTCGCTGTGGTCGGATCCGAACCGTTGGTGGTGTAATAGAGCCCGGCCCCGGAAGTCGCGCAAGTCACGGTAACGTTGAATCCGGCTTTGAAGAAACCACCGTCCACGGAAAACGCAGGGGTGGCGACGCGTTGGCCGAACGTAAGTCCGGTGATTTCCGTGGCCGTAAGCTTATCGCTGCCGGCACCGTTGCCGGTCTGTCCGAATGCGTTCGCGCCCCAGGCCCAGATGCTTCCGTCGTTCCGCAACGCGAGGCTATGATCGCCGGCCGCGACAAGCAGGCCCCCGGTAAGTCCGGTTACCTGGGTAGGCACGTTCTTATCGGTCGTGTTATTGATGCCCAATTGTCCGTTGGCGTTATACCCCCAAGCCCAAACCGTACCATCCGATTTAACTGCGATACTGTGGCGTTGCCCAGCCGCTATGGAAACTATGCCGGTCAGAGTGGTGAGTTTAAAGGGCGCGGCCCGTTGCGTGAAAGTACCATCGCCCAATTGACCGTTGGTATTGTCGCCCCACACCCAAACGGTTCCGTCGGATTTGAGGGCCAAGGAGTGATTGAGTCCGGTTGCGATGGCGGTGATGCCCGAAAGGGTAGGTATCTTCCCGGGTACGCTGGGCGAACTGGCGTTGGCGAATCCCAGTTGCCCTTGGCTATTCAGTCCCCAGGAATAAACGGTGTTATCGCTCTTAAGGGCCAGGGAATGGCCGTCGCCCACCGCCAAAGCGGTAATCCCGCTCAATCCCACCACGGTAACAGGTACACCCCGATCGGTGGTCGAACCATCTCCGAGTTGGGCCCACCAGTTGGCGCCGAAAGCGCGTACGGTCCCGTCGCTCTTCAAGATGAGGGTATGATGCGCGCATCCGGCCACCTTGGTCGCTCCCGTCAGACCGGCAACCTGGGTGGGAATCAGAAAGACCGAGTTGGTTCCCGTACCCGATTCACCGTAGGCTCCGTAGCCCCAGCTCCACACCGTGCCGTCTTTTTTGACCACGACGGTATTGTATTCCCCGCCCGCGGCGACCGCAACGTTGTTGATGGCGGGAAGCAGGTAGGGCTTTTCCTGGGAATCATAGGTACCGGTACCCAGCTGTCCGTTCGCGTTCGATCCCCATACCCACAGGGAGCCATCGGCAGCCACGGCCATCGTGTGGTTCTTACCCGCGGAAACCTTTCCGAGCACCAGGTAATCCCCCGAGCTCACCGGCCCAGTGACAGCGGTTTGGAATGCCGCGGCCTTGACCGTTTTACTGCTGGAAACCAAGATGGAGGAACCCGACGCGATGGAAGGGTCGGTTTCGGCGGGCGTTGCCCCATTGGTCGTATAGTGAATCACCGCGCCCGAAGTCACGCAGCTAAGCACTACTGTGACGGGCGCGTACGAGGTTCCCCCGACCGGATTCAAGACCACAGCTGCAGGCTGTGCGCCGACAACGGCGGCGAGGAAAAGAACACTGAAAATCCCAATCATGCGATGATTGCGCATTGCGAAAGCCCCACTCTATTTCTGTCGAAAACGGATCGCGGGAAACGTGATCTGAATCGCTGTTACGGCACAATTTGACTAGCTCCATAGAGTAATTAAATCGGTCGGGTTCGGGTTAGTCTTTCCGCGCTGCGAAACAGGCAGCGGTGATTTCTGACATTCGGCGGGTTAATGTGACGGTTTTCTACGATTTCGGGATCTTAGCGTTGTCGGAAAACTTCACAGCTGAGCGTAACCGGTATCGCGGGAGAATCGAATAATGCTTCTCTCACAACTCGCTTCTCGACCTGAAATTCCTTTCACGCATTCGGGGACATTTCACGATCGCGGAAACCATGCAAGCCCATGCACAGCGGAATCGGGCCAAAAGGGAATTCCGCCCGATTTGCTACTATTTTCCGGAATCCGCGCCGCAACGAAACCGTGCGGTCGCCTTGGTAAATCCATACGAGGAGAAGAAATGCGCGCAACCCAGAACCTCGCCGCCCTGGTCCTGTCCTTCACCGCCTTTGCAGGCTTTAGCGCTTACGCCGGCGTCACCATGACCCAGATGTACGAGATCATCGGATCCAAGACCCCGGCCATGACCAATACCATCCGCCTGGACAAGGACAAGGTCCGCATCGACATGGGCCAGAACCCCGATACCTACATGATCTACCGCAGCGACAAGAAGGTCTTCTGGACCGTGAACCTCAAGGACAAGTCCTACATGGAAATGACCGAAAAGGACTTCGCGGATATGTTCCTCAAGATCGAAGAGGCGAAGAAGAAGATGGAAGCGCAGATGGCGAACATGCCTCCCGAGCAGAAGAAGATGATGCAGGATATGATGGCCAAGATGATGCCCGGCGGCGGCAAGGCGGCCAAGACCACCTATAAGAAGGTCGGCTCCGGGGGAACCGTCAACGGCTACAGCACGGACAAATACGAAGGCACCCGTGACGGCGCGAAGAGTTCCGAGATCTGGACCACCTCACCCAAGAGCGTAAACGTCGACGAAAAGGACTACGAGGTACTCAAGGACATGGCGAAGTTCTTCGAGAAGTTCGCCCAGAACCTGTCCGGCATGGTAGGCGACAAGACCAACGGCCTGGAAGGGGTGCCCGTCAAAACCGTCGGCTACAAGGACGGCAAGCCGCATTTCACCAGCGAAATGAAGGAAGTGAAGAAGGAAAGCTTGGACGCCTCGCTGTTCGAGATCCCCTCGGGTCTCACGATGCGGAAAATGACCGCCCCCAACGCCCCTAAGTAATGTGGATGGGGGAAGTCTCCCCCTCGCTCCAGCCCTCCGCGCCGCTGACTTTGTTTTTCAGTGTGCGGCGGGCTTCCGCTTCCCCCTCTGCAGGGGCTCCGCCCCCGCAACGCCCCCGCAACGCCCCCGCAATGCCCCCGCCCACCCGTCCGCTTCCCAGCCCCAGCCAATCATGATCCGGCCGTATGTAATGTCATTGTCCCGACAGGGTCTGTAATGACAATGACTTTACAACCCGGGGGAGGTTCTCCCCGGGGCACTCTTATCCCAAGCCGGGTTACCGCTGATTCGAAAACTATTTGATCAAGGCTTGCAGTTCCTTGAACTCGGCGGTGCCGGCCTTGCGCAGCCACTCGAACACCACCATCTCCGTCGTTACCAGCTCGGCGCCATGGCGCGCCAGGCGTTGCAGCGCAGCCTCGCGATCCGATCCCTTCCGCGAAGCAACCGCATCGGTTACGACATATACGGAATAGCCGGCGGCCAAGAGCTCGAGTCCGGTCTGCATCACGCAAACGTGGGTTTCGATCCCGGTCATCACTACCTGCTTTCGCTTCGAGGCTGCCAGGGAATTCCGGAAGGCATCGCAGCCTAGGGAACTGAAGCACAGCTTATCCGGGTAGGCCTGGGAATCGGGCAGGTATTGCTTGAGCTCCGAAGCCGTGGGTCCCAGCGCCTTGGCATATTGCTCCGTGGCCAGCACCGGGACCCCCAAGCGGACCGCGGCGCGGACCAGGGCCTGCGCGCGGCGGATCAGCTCCTCCATGCCGGCGATGGCGGGGCGGAATTTCTCCTGGATATCGATCAGGGCCAGCACGGAATCGGAAGCCTTGAGAAGCGTATCGGATGGGGCCATGGTTTCCTCCCGGAATCAAAATAAAAAGCACACTGTAAAAAAAGGCCCGGCCGCGTATGCGACCGGGCCCAAACCTTATCCGGCCCTAAAGAAGGGTATCAAACTTCCTTGGACTCGATCCACTTCATGTTCTTGCGCAGCTTGCGTCCGACCACTTCCAGCGGATGGTTCTTTTCCTTGGCTTCCCAGGCGCGGAACTTCTTGCCGCCGCTTTGCAGCTCGGTGAGGAAGTTCTTCGCGAACTTGCCGTTCTGGATTTCCTTCAGGACCTTCTTCATTTCCAGCTTGGTCTTGGCGGTCACGATACGGGGACCGGTGACCATATCGCCGTATTCGGCGGTGTTGGAAACCGAGTAGCGCATGTAGCTGAGGCCGCCTTGGTAGAACAGGTCGACGATGAGCTTTACTTCATGCATGCATTCGAAGTAAGCTAGCTCTTCGGGGTATCCGGCTTCGATCAAGGTCTCGAAACCGGCCTTGACCAGTTCCGACAGGCCGCCGCAGAGTACGGACTGTTCGCCGAACAGATCGGTTTCGGTCTCGTCCTTGAAGTTGGTTTCGATAGCGCCGGCCTTGAGGCCGCCCACGCCGCGGGCATGCGCCAGGGCGATGTCCTTGGCATTGCCGGTGGCATCCTGATAGATGGCCATGAGGCAGGGTACGCCGCCGCCTTTGACGAACTCGCTGCGGACCAAGTGGCCCGGGCCCTTGGGCGCGACCATGATCACGTTCACGTTCTTCGGGGGCTTGATGTTCTTGAAATGGATATTGAAGCCGTGGGACCAGATGAGGGTCTTGCCGGGCTTTAGGTTGGGCAGGATGTCGGCTTCGTAGACGGCCTTCTGCACTTCGTCGGGCAGCAGGATTTGGATGATGTCGGCCTGGGCGGCGGCTTCGGCGGCGGAGACGGGCTTGAAGCCGTGCTTGACCGCGAGCTTGTAGTTGGGCGAACCCTTGCGCTGGCCGATGATGACCTTGACGCCGCTGTCGCGGAGGTTCTGGGCCTGGGCATGGCCCTGGCTGCCGTAGCCGATCACGGCCAGGGTCTTGCCTTTAAGGGCCGCCATCGACCCATCTTTCATGGTGTACACTCTCAAACCCATTGCATCGTCCTTTCTAAACCTCGAAGGGCCAATCCTTTCTGGACGACCCGGGCGCTTCCGTATCTGGAAATCAGGGCCGGAATTTAGCAAAACCGGTGGGTTTACGGCAGGGCCGGGATGGCCATCTCACCTGACTTATGACATGACTCACACATTACTTATTAATTGACTTATAACTGACTTATATTTACCCTAGATAAATGGCCTATGTACCCGCATTCTCGATTACCCCCGAATTACTCCTGAAAGTGGAGGAAATCGCCTCCTTCAGGGAGCGGATCCAAGGCGCGACGATTACGCCGGCCTGGATACCGGCATTGCAAAAGGACAGCCGCAGCCGCAACGGGCACGCCTCGACCGCGATCGAAGGGAATCCCCTGACCCTGGAACAGGTTCGGAATCTGGAATCGGGGCATGAGATTCCGGAGACGCAACCGCGGGCGAAAAGGGAAATCCTCAATTATTTCGCAAGCCTTCGCTATGTGGAGAAACGGGCCAAGAAAACCCGCATCGTACATGAGGATTTGTTCGAATTGCATCGTTTGATGGCGGTAGGGGTGATGGATCAGGGGGATGCGGGACGCTATCGTTCGATCCCTGTCCGGGTGGGTAAGCACTTTCCGCCGCCGCCCCAGGAGGTGTCGGGCCTGATGTTCGAGTTGCTCGAATGGTGGAATCGCGAATCGGTCAAGTTGTCCCCGGTGTTGAGCTCGGCGATATTGCATTACCGTTTCGAAGCCATCCATCCCTTCGCGGATGGCAATGGCCGGACGGGTCGGGCGCTCGCGCTTTGGGAGCTGTTCCGGCGTGGATTCGATACCCACCATATTTTTTCCGTGGACGAATTCTACTGGGAGAACCGGCCTGAGTACTATCGGCAATTGGATGCGGTGCGCAAGGCCGGCGAGGACCTTACCGCTTGGCTGGAGTACGTGGCGGAGGGGTTGCGGCAAACCCTGCAGAGGACTTGGTTGCGTGTGCAAAGCTTGAACACGGAATCCGGGGCGCGCCTGGTGTTGAAGCCGAAGCAGGAGGAACTGCTCAATCTTTTGCGGGATTCCGGCGGTGCCGAGCCGCAATTGATCTGGAAATCCCTCGGCATCAGCCGCCAATGGGCCATGGACCTGCTGCACCCGCTTTTGGAAGCGGGAGTGGTAGAGCGGATTGGCGGGAAAAAGACCGGTCGCTATATCTTGAAGCCACGAGCCCGATCTTAAGCCGCTAGCGGGGAACCCCGGCTTCGCGCCCGTCCGCGTGGCGCGGAACCTCCGCGGTACCGAACTCCACCGCGGGCAAACGAACGCGCATGCGTGGCTGGGCTTTGGCGGTTTTACGCGCCGCGGGCCGGACGGCGATAGGCAGGTCCGCCTTCTTCTCCACGTTGGAATACAGGGCGATGTTGCGCGAAGGGATGCCTCCGGCCATTACGAATTGCCCGCCCAGCCACAGCCCGCCGGCTCCCACGAAAGCCACGTTGGCGTTGCCGGGCGACACGCCGCTGCCCAGGGCCGTCCAATCCTTGCCGTCCCAACGCGCTACGCCATTGGCCGCAACGTCCCCCGCTTTGCCGAACACTCCGACGGCATAGAGATCAGAGCCGTTGGCGACCAAGCGCTGCACGCCTTTGTCCAGGCCGGCGCCCACGGTTTCCCATTCCTTGCCGTTCCACTTGCCTATGTTCTTCGCGCCGTTCGCGAAGGCACCGTAGATGCCCAGGTACAAATCATCTCCGATATTCTCGAGCGCGGTGGTGTACACCCCGGTCGGCAAGGCAGGACCCATGGGCGTCCATCCCTTGGCGGCCGGATCATAGCAGGCCACGCCTCCGGCAGGCACGCTTCCCACCCTGTTGAAATACCCGCCGAAGCAAACGGTTCCGCCTTTTCCGGGCACGATGCTGTGGATGCCGATCTGGGCCGTGGAGGAGAGTTCCTTGCCGAAGACCTCCAAGGTGGTGCCGTCCCAACGCGCCACCTGTCCGGCGGTGGTGGCCAGCCCACCACCGGCCATGTACAGGTAATCACCGATGACGGCCAACGCCTCCACTCCGCTCTTCTCGAAGCCGGGCACGATTTCCCACGCGGAGCCGGTCCAGCGCGCGAAGCCGCCGGACACGGGCTGCCCCTTTTTCTGCAGGGATCCGGCCGCATACAGTTTGCCCTTGAACACCGCCAGGCGGTAAATGCTTTCGTACTCCGATCCCATCGACTCCCAATGGTCGTCGGCCCAGCGGGCCACGCCTTCGGCCGCGGTGCCGCCCAGATGGCTGAACGATCCCGCCGCGATGATCTTTCCCTCGAACTCGGCGAAATCATAGATCCCCAAGCCGCCCTCGCGCGTATTGCGCAGGCCGTTGCCCAGCGGTCCGAACGCCTTCCCATCGTACCAGGCCATGCCGTTTCCGCCTTGGACGCCGGCGCCCGATCCGATCCAGATCTTCTTGTCGTCGGCGGCGAAGCCGATCTCGCTGCTGGAAGTGAAACCCATCCGGTACAAGGCCAGGCTCTTCCAGGCGTTTCCATCGTAGAAGGCGATGGAACCGCTATCGAAGGTCGCGCCGCCGCTGCCCGTGATCATGGAACCGAAAGGCGTCTTCCACAGGAATTTGCTGACGCTGGTGATGGTTTCCATTCCGGGCAGGATGCTCCAGCCGGTATCGTCCCAGCGATGCACGTTCTTGTAGGCGAAGTAAACCTTGCCGTTCTCATCCTGATCCATGTCGTTGACGGCCATGGCCGGGGCCTGATCGAGGCCACCCTTCATCCCGTCCCATTTTTCGAGGTTCTTGTTCCATTGCGCGACCCGGGTGACATTGCTCCCTCCGGCGACCGAGAAATCGCCGCCCACGATCACGCTGGACCCGGTAACCCGCATTCCCGTGAACTTGTAACCGATGAAGGAATTGACGGCCCCGGCCACGCCGTTGGTCAAATGCCCCTGCTCCCACAAGGGCTCCATCGCGTCGCCGCCCTTATAGCGAGCGATGTTGCGGATGGTATCGGTACCCGCGAGCGCGAAAGCCCCGCCGATATAGGTATCGCTGCCGTCAAACTGGATGGCGCTGACGTACGCGCCCGCCAGACCGCCCGCCAGGGCCAACTTGGGGCCGACGGGCTTCCAATCCTTGCCGTCGAAAAAGGCGTAGGGTCCCGTGTCCGTGCCGCCCGCGCCCAGGGTATCCACGCCGACCTTGGAGAAACGCCCGCCGACGTGGACGCCTCCCGCGATGGGCTTCAACACCAGTACCTGTCCGTTGGTACCGCAGGCATTGGCGGTTCCCAGGCGCTCGAAGCGCCCGGTCTTCTTGTGGTAGCGCACGATGTTGTTCACCCGGTAGCCGCCCACCTTGGCGAACGTGCCGCCGAAGTAGACCCACTGGCTGTCAACGGCCACCACGTTCGCGGATCCGCCCAGGTTTACCGTCGCCCCTTCCAGGATACCCAGACCGAAGGCGGGGCTGTAGAAGGAATCGTCATCCGGCGCGGCGTAGCCGGTCAGCGGCAACGCCAGGGATAGGCAAAGCGCTAGCGCGAATGCGCGAAGGCAGGGGTTCGGGCAGGCGACAGGCATGGGGACTCCAGCGTGATGCGGGTGGAACGGCCGCCCCCATATCTAACAATCCGCCCGTGGAAACCGGGGTAAAAATGGCGTGGTTTCAGGGAAGGAAACGCTCGAGCTCGGCGGGCGCAGGTAGCCTGCAGGTTTCCCGCCTGCCGAACCAGCGGTACCGGTTGCGCGCGATCCAATCGTAAACCGGGTCCCGCAACGGCCGCGGTACCGCCAAAAGCAGGTATACCAGGCTCCAGGCCCCGCCCAGGCCCGCGATCATCCGTATTCCCGCCCCGGATTTCCGGTACAATTTACCGTCCTGCCACAGCAGTACCGATTGCATCGCCGGTTCGGTCGGTGCCAGCCGAGCCGCCGTTTCCCCTTGCAATGACGCGTACCGGAACCGCCCGCGCCCATCCCGCTTCAGCATGAAATCCACCGTCCCGTTGCAAAGGTTGCACACCCCATCGAACAAAACGATTTGCCCTCCGTATTCCATACCCCCAATTTAGCTGCTGATCGCGTTCACGACCGGACCCGGCTTCCTCCCCATCCGGGACCCCCCACCGTTTTTTATCTTCCCTACCATGTTCGAACAGCTCTCAGACAAACTCGAAGGCATCTTCAAAAAGCTCCGCGGCCAGGCCCAACTGACCGAGGAGAACGTGGCCGAGACCCTGCGCGAAATCCGCGTGGTGCTGCTCGCCGCGGACGTGAACTTCAAGACCACCAAGGATTTCATCAACGCCGTCAAGGCGAAGGCCATCGGCGCCGAGGTGCTCACCTCGCTTTCCCCGGGCCAGGTGATGGTCAAGGTCATCCACGATGAACTTGTCGCCCTGCTGGGCGGCGAATCCGAGGAGCCTTCCTTCCAAGGCGCCCCGCCGGTGACCGTGCTGATGATGGGCCTGCAAGGTTCGGGCAAGACCACGGCCTGCGGCAAGCTGGCCTTGCACTTGCGCAACAACCGCAAGAAGAAGCCGCTGCTGGTGGCCTGCGACGTGTA
This sequence comes from Fibrobacterota bacterium, assembly GCA_023249635.1. Taxonomy (GTDB): domain Bacteria; phylum Fibrobacterota; class Fibrobacteria; order UBA11236; family UBA11236; genus Chersky-265. The sequence goes on along the minus strand of JAHFCH010000132.1, from coordinate 2,875 downwards.
CCGCCCTGCCGCCATCGATCAGCTCAAGACCATCGGGAAATCCCTGGGCATTCCCGTCTACGACGAGGGGTTGGGCGATCCGCTCAAGATCGCCGAGAACGGACGCAAGCACGCGAAGGACAACGGGTATGATCTGGTGATCATCGATACCGCCGGTCGCCTCCAGATTGACGATGAGCTGATGCGGGAGTTGGAACTCATCCAAGCCTCCGTCAAGCCCCAGGAAAAATTCTTCGTGGCCGATGCCATGACCGGGCAGGAAGCCGTGAACGTGGCCAAGGCCTTCCACGACCGGCTCGATTTCACCGGCGTAATCCTCACGAAGATGGATGGCGACGCCCGCGGAGGCGCGGCCCTTTCCATCAAATCGGTTACCGGGAAACCCATACGTTACGTAGGCACGGGCGAGCGTCCCGATGCCATGGAGGTCTTCCATCCCGATCGCATGGCTTCCCGCATCCTGGGCATGGGCGACGTGCTCACCCTGGTGGAAAAAGCGCAGGCCGTATTCGACGAGAAGCAGGCCAAGGTCCTCGAGAAGAAGTTCAAGCAGAACAAGTTCGACCTCGACGACTTCCTCAACCAATTGCGCCAGGTCAAAAAGATGGGCTCCCTCACCGACCTGATGGGCATGATACCGGGAATGTCCAAAATGGCGGACGCCAAGATCGACGATAAGCAGCTGGTGCGAGTGGAAGCCATTCTCAGCTCCATGAGCGTGCCGGAACGCCAGTCGCCCAAGATCATCGACGGAAGCCGGCGCAAGCGCATTTCCAACGGGAGCGGCACCTCCATCCAGGAAGTGAACCAGGTGCTTAAGCAATTCGAGCAAATGCAGAAGATGATGAAGCAGTTTTCCGGTATGGCCGGAAAGATGGGCGGCCTGCGCCAGATGCAGAAGATGATGCAGAAGGGGCGGATGCCGGGGACTTGATGCTCCCCGGCGCGGAAATCCCGCGCGCAGATGCGGATTTGGGAAGGGCCCGGTAGCGGAACCCCGATTTCCAGTCGTCGTACTCTGCAAACCCGGAGCCGCGCTCCACATTCCGAAAGCCCGCCCATGAACCGAATCCACTTACGCCTGGCCCCAGTCCGTCTCGCATCTATCGGTTGCGCCGCAGCCTTCGCCCTGTCCGCCTGCGGCCTGACCGATGGAACCGAAACCCAGTCAGAGCCGGAGCTGGGACGCGCCCTCACCACGGCGGAATTCAAGGTAACCTCGGACAAGATCATCCTCCCCGCCGGGGCCATGTCCTTCAAATATTGCGCAGGCGATACCCTTAAGAACATGCCCTTTCCCGAGAAAGACGATTCCACCGCCTTTACCATCCTCGGCGACACCCTCACCTTCTTCTCGAACCGGGACACCCTGGAAACTTCGGGCGCCGTCGTGGAAAACCTGGACAAGTTCATCCGCGTCTCCGGAGGTATCGGATTGGATGGCTTATGGAAGACGGGACCGCATCCCTATCGGGTGATTTCCGGAACGCTTACCGCGGAAGAAAAGGATTTGCGCGACAAAGAACTCCGCATCGACAATGAGCAATCGCGCTATGGCGATTCCTACCTCCGTTTCGCCGGCAACCGGGTCACCACCTACGCAGACATCGATTACGCCTCGCAATCCGTCGACGAATGGAAAGGGATTTCCGGTCCCCTCTACGGCGAGCCGGACAGCGCCCTCTATGCCATCGATGCCAAGGTCGTTTCCAAAGGGCTGACGGAGTGGAAGGGACGCAAAACCGGCGAGACCGTGCGCATACTCTACCTGGCGAATGGGGACCGGGAGTATACCAGCGACGTCGCCGGCCACGCCAAATACGTTTTCATCGCCGAGCCGACGGCCTGCCCGGATCCCTTTTTCCCCGATTGGTTCCTGATATTCAAACAAGCCAACTCCAAGATGATCGAATAGCTATATGCACCCCATCGAAAGACGCAGCATGCAACGCCATCTCCTATCCGCCCTCGCCTTGACCTCGCTCGCATTCACGGGTTGCCTCTTTGATGGCTCGGGCGGCGGCGAAGTCGGGGCCTCGAGCCAATCTCTGCTCACCATCCCGTACGTCGTTTCCGGCGACAAGATCATTACTGCCGCGCATACCGATACCAGCCATTGGTGCGATGGGGACTCCCTCGTCACCGATACCAGCATCCAGCAGGGCGATACGGTGCGGTATTCCATTTCCGGCAATATCCTTTCCATCTTGTCGCATCCCGATACCCTCGAAACGTCCGGCGCCGTGGTACAGCGCATCTATAAGGGCGAGCGGGTAGGCGGAAGCGGCGGTCTCGAAGGAAAATGGAAATCCCTCGCGTCGGATTACACCATCCTTTCCGGAACGCCTACGGCGTCGGAAATCGCCAACCTCGAAAAGGAAAAGGCTGGGCAGTCCGGCTTGGACAAGTATGCCGATGCCTACATCGAATTCGCCGGAGGGAAAATCAGCACCTATCTCGATGTGGATAACGCGCAGCTGTTTTTGGATCAATGGTCCGGCAGAAGCCAAGGGGACACCACCGGGGGAATGAATACGCGTTACGATATCGAGGCAAAGGCAGTGGACAAGAATACCGTCCAACTAAAGGGGAACAAGACCGGGGAAATCGTGACCATGAAATTCACCAGCCTCGGCGATCGGACCGTGACCAGTACCGACCCCAAGCATAAAACCTTCGCCTACCGGCAAGAACCCGAGTCCTGCCCGGAAGAAATCGAGCCTCAGTGGTATTCCTTGGAATTCCTTGTCCCCAACGCCAAAGTGCCGGTCAAGCTGGGGAAATTCGGTGCAAATGAGGCTAATTTCCCGAAAGCAAAGGGATTTCGGGGCTTCCCTTTGAAATTCCGGGCTTTCTTCCTAAATTAGACCACCTC